>CATLIP010000105.1 GCA_949957035.1 uncultured Lachnospiraceae bacterium | reverse complement strand
GCATTTTCCCGGATCAGTGGGAGGAAATGCTTGCCAATGAGATACACATGACGATCTACGACAGCAATACGGCAAGGCGGGTGTCTGACTTTGCCGTGAAAATGGGAAAGAAGGCCTATATTCACCTGAAGATTGATACAGGGATGTCCAGGCTTGGTTTTTTGGCCTGCAAGGAGAGTATCGACAGACTGAAGGAAATCAGCCTGCTGCCAAACCTGGTTATCGAGGGCATGTATACCCATTTTGCAAGGGCGGATGAGACGGATAAGACGGATGCAAAAAGGCAGCTTTCAGAATTTCTGTGGATGAAGGAGCAGCTTTCACGCGTAGGAGTCAGGGCTTCCTTTTATCACTGTTCAAACAGCGCCGGAATCATTGACTTGAGGGAGGCGGATATGGACATGGTGAGGGCGGGAATCGCCACTTATGGGCTGTATCCTTCCGACGAGGTAAAAAAAGAGATGGTTCCTCTGCGGCCGGCTATGGAGCTTGTAAGCCATGTGGTTCATGTGAAATGGGTGGAGGCGGGAACGCCTGTGAGCTATGGCGGTACATTTGTCACCACCAGACGGACCAGGATTGCCACCATTCCTGTGGGTTATGGGGACGGGTATCCCCGAAGCCTGTCGAATAAGGGTCATGTCCTGATACATGGGAAGGAGGCTTTGATTCTTGGCCGTGTCTGCATGGACCAGTTCATGGTAGATGTGACGGAAATCGAAGATGTAGAGTTTGGCGATTTGGTGACGCTGGTAGGACGAAACGGCGATGCTTTCGTTACGGTGGAAATGTTGAGCGGCCTGGCTAAGAAGCTGAGATATGAGTTTATCTGCAATTTTGGCAAACGGGTACCGCGAGAATTTTTGCGTCACGGGGAAGTAGTAGAGCAGATGGATTATTTTGCATAAAAGATAGAATACATCCGATAAAAGATGGAAATACTCATCTTATACCCAGGGGGCATACTTATTTGGCTTACGGGTATATTTTTAGGAAATCGGAGTGTGGAAATTGTGCAGGTAAGACGTGGAGATATCTATTATGCAGATTTAAGCCCTGTGGTGGGTTCAGAACAGGGAGGCGTAAGGCCAGTGTTGATTATACAGAACGACGTGGGCAACAGGCATAGCCCGACGGTTATCTGCGCGGCGATTACGTCGCGGATGAATAAGGCGAAGCTGCCGACTCATGTGGAGATTGATGCGAGACGGTATCAGATTGTCAAAAATTCTGTGGTGCTTTTAGAGCAGGTACGGACTATTGACAAGCAGCGGCTTCGGGATTTGGTCTGCCATCTGGATAAGGAGATAATGAACAGAGTTGATGAAGCTCTGAAGGTTAGTTTTGAGCTTCATACATAATGTGCTCAAAAATAGTAAAGGAGTAAGAAACATCGGTTATGGAAGAAGGCAGTTTGTTCCAACGGATGAAACATCTGTTAAGAGGCGAGGATGAGCTTGATGAGGGCGCGCAGAAGGAAGCAGCGGGGCTGATTCACAATATCATCCGTTATTTGGATAAGGATGCGAAGGACATTATGACGCACAGGAAGCATATCGTTGCCATTGACGACGGGGAGCTTTTGGAGGATGCGCTTAAGTTCATGCTGGATGAAAATTTTTCCAGATTCCCTATCTGTAAAGGGGAAATTGACGAGATTATCGGAATCATGCATTTGCGGGAGGCGGTGTCTTGTTATCTGGACGAGAGGCTTAGAAAGGTCCCGCTTAAGGACCTTAAAGGCTACATAAGGTCTGCGGTTTTTATTCCGGAGACCAAGAGTATTGATACGCTGTTCAAGGAGATGCAGGCGGATCAGAACCACATCTGTATTGTGCTGGATGAGTACGGACAGACATCTGGGCTTGTAACCATGGAAGATATTCTTGAGGAAATCGTGGGGAATATCCTTGACGAGCATGACGAGGAGGACGAGCGTATCAAAAGGCTTCAGAACGGGAATCTTCTGGTCAACGGGATGGTGGATTTGGAGGATTTAGAGGAGATCCTTCCGATCGTGTTCGAGAAGGACGAGTTCGAGACGCTGAACGGGTTTTTGATTCAGCAGCTTGACCGGATTCCGGGCGAGGACGAGCAGTGTGTCGTAGATTATGGAGGGTATCGTTTTACGGTCCTTTTGGTGGATAATAATACAATCCAGAGGGTTAGGATTGAAAAACGGTGGGAAGAGTGATAGAATAGTTTACATTACGAAGAGAGAGGTAGAGAATATGTCAGGACATTCAAAATTTGCGAATATTAAACATAAGAAGGAGAAGAACGACGCCGCTAAGGGGAAGATTTTCACGAAGATAGGGAAGGAGCTTGCTGTGGCGGTGAAGGAGGGCGGAAGCGCGGACCCGGCGAACAATAGCCGCCTTCGGGACGTGATTGCCAAGGCAAAGGCGAATAATATGCCTAACGATACCATTGACCGTAATATTAAGCGGGCGGACAGCGACGCCAATGCCGCTAATTATGAGCATATTACATATGAGGGCTACGGGCCGGGCGGGACGGCGATTATTGTGGAGACTCTGACGGATAACAAGAACCGTACCGCTTCTAATGTAAAGAACGCATTTACTAAGGGTAACGGTAATGTGGGGACGCCGGGATGTGTTTCCTTCATGTTTGATAAGAAGGGGCAGATTGTGGTGGACAAGGAAGAGTATGAGGGCGACTCGGATGAATTGATGATGATGGCGCTGGATGCGGGTGCGGAGGATTTTGTGGAGGAAGAGGACAGCTTCGAGATTCTGACCGCCCCGGATGATTTCAGCGCTGTTCGGGTGGCGCTTGAAGAGGCCGGAATCAAGATGGCGGCGGCAGAGGTCACGATGATTCCGCAGACTTATGTGGAGCTGACGGATGAGAAGGATATCGCGGGGATTCAGAAGACGTTGGATATGCTGGACGATGATGACGATGTGCAGGATGTGTACCATAACTGGGATGAGTAGGGGGATTCATGGAAGAGGCCAGGAAGAAGCTTGAGGAGTTCTTTGATGAGATGCTTAGGGATATGAAGTATTTTAAGAAGAAGTCTTATGAGCAGTTTTTTAAGGAGACTTATGAGAAGTACCGGGAGTTGGTGACGGGGCTGCCGGTTATGTGTGAGGGGGAGGAAGAGGAGACTGAGGCTTCGGTTGAGGAACTGGCTTCGGTGATTCCCTTGTATGCCAGGAGGAAGTTCCTTGACGTGCCTAAGAGGAAGAAGGAGGCTGTCGGGATTGATTATAATATGGCGATGGCGGTGTATGTGGTGCCCATGCTGGTGTATCAGCATGACCCTGTGAATGAGCGGATTGCTCAGAGGATGGTGGAGATCTGGAATGAGGCACAGGTGACGGGGCTTAGGCTTCAGAAGTCGGATTATGAGCAGATTGCAGGAGGATTTCGCAAAGGTCTGTGTTATATAACGACGGCTGTGTGTGAGTATCAGGGGAAACCGGACGACTGTCAGGAGCTTACTGTGCTCAGAGAGTACAGGGACAGATATCTGATGGCGTCGGACGAGGGGCGCGCTATGGTGGAGGAATACTATGAGATTGCGCCGGTTCTGGTGCTTTCGATTGGGATGCAGCGTAAGCCCGAGAAGATTTATGAGGAGATTTACCGGAATTATCTGTGTCCCTGTGTGGAATATGCTAGGAATGCAGAGAATGAGAAGTGTAAGGAATTGTATGCGGATATGGTAGACAGACTGAGAGAGAGATTTGCGCCTCTGCATTTGAATTAGGGGATAAGAATCCCTTGAAGAACGAAGGAGAGATAGAGCTTTATGAGTGATTATAAGACAGAAACCAAATGTATACAGTCCGGATATACGCCGGGAAACGGAGAACCGAGAGTACTGCCGATTTGCCAGAGTACGACGTTTAAGTATGGCTCAAGTGAGCAGATGGGGCGTTTGTTTGATTTGGAAGAATCGGGGTATTTTTATACAAGGCTTCAGAATCCCACTAATGATGCTGTGGCGGCGAAGATTTGCGACTTAGAGGGAGGCGTAGCGGCTATGCTGACTTCTTCCGGGCAGGCGGCGAATTTTTATGCTGTGATGAATATTGCACAGAAAGGCGACCATGTGGTCTGTGCGTCTGCTGTTTACGGGGGAACCTATAATCTTTATGCCCATACGATTCGGAAGATGGGCGTGGATGCAACCTTTGTGGACCCGGACTGTTCAGAGGAGGAGCTAAACGGGGCTTTCCGGGAGAATACCAAGGCTGTGTTTGGAGAGAGTATTGCGAATCCGGCACTTGTGGTGCTGGATTTTGAGAAATTTGCGAAGGCAGCCCATGCTCATGGGGTTCCGTTTATTGTGGATAATACGTTTGCGACGCCTGTGAACTGCAGACCTTTTGAATGGGGGGCGGATATTGTGACCCATTCTACAACGAAATACATGGACGGTCATGCAACCTGCGTGGGCGGCGCCATTGTGGACAGCGGGAATTTTGACTGGGGGGCTTATAAGGATAAGTTCCCGGGGCTTACGACGCCGGATGAGACGTATCATGGAATCGTGTATACAGAACGGTTCGGTAAGGGCGCGTATATTACAAAGGCGACGGCACAGTTGATGCGGGATTTGGGTTCTATTCAGTCTCCGCAGAATGCGTTTTTGCTGAATATGGGACTTGAGACGCTGCATCTGCGTATGGAACGTCACTGTGAAAATGCGAAGAGGACGGCAGAGTTTTTAAAGAAGCAAGAGAAGGTGGCGTGGGTGAATTGTCCGTCGCTGCCCGGGGATAAATATTATGAGCTTGCTAAAAAGTATATGCCTGGGGGAACTTGCGGAGTGATTACCTTTGGGTTGAAGGGCGGCAGAGAAGCGGCGGTTCGGATGATGGACAGCTTAAAGATGATTGCCATTGTAACCCATGTGGCGGACGCCAGAAGTTGTGTGCTCCATCCTGCAAGCCATACCCACAGGCAGATGAATGATGACGACTTGCTTGAAGCGGGAGTACAGCCGGATTTGATACGGTTCAGCGTAGGAATTGAGCACATTGACGATATCATAGCAGATATTACACAGGCGTTGGAGCAGGTATAACGTATAAGGTATAAAATATGTAAAACACTTCCATACTAATGAAAGATAATAAGAATATGTATGGAGGTGTTTTTTTATGTCAGACGGTGTACGCGAAGAGCAGAAGAGGGAGCAAATCAAGGAAATGGGAAGCGTAGATTTGGAAGGGAGCAAGAACAGGCACAAAATCAAGCTGCTGACTGTGATTGGGGAGATTGAGGGACATGAGGCTGTCTCAGGCAACGCGAAGGCGACAAAGTATGAGCATTTGCTTCCGCTGCTTGCCGAGGTGGAGGACAGCGACGAGATTGAGGGACTTCTTATTCTTTTGAATACCCTTGGGGGAGACGTGGAGGCGGGCCTTTCTATTGCAGAGATGATTGCTTCTCTGAGTAAGCCTACGGTTTCTCTGGTGCTTGGAGGAAGCCATTCCATTGGAGGACCCTTGGCCGTATCTGCAAAATATTCCTTTATCGTACCCAGCGGGACTATGATTATTCATCCGGTACGTTCCAATGGGATGTTTATCGGCATCACCCAGAGTCTGCGCAATATGATTAAGACTCAGGATCGAATTACGAGATTTCTTGCGGACCATTCCCATATGACTCAGAAGCGGATTGAGGAGCTGATGTTAAACCAGAGAGAGCTTGTGAAGGATGTGGGGACGCTTTTGGAAGGAAAGGACGCTGTCCGGGAAGGATTGATTGATGAAGTGGGCGGAATGAGCGACGCATTGAATAAATTGCACGAAATGATTGACGAGTGCCGCAGGAAAAAGAGTGAAAATATGTAATGACAGCCCTTTTCAAAAATGATATACTATTATTGCATTATTTTGCCAGAATAAGGGGGAGAGTATGATGGCAGCTAAAGCAAAAAAACAGGGGAGCAGGAAGACAACAAAAAAGAAGAACACAGAGACCAGTTTTGTAGGGACGGAAATCGTCATATGGATGACCCTCGCTGTAAGTATCCTTCTGATGATTAGCAATTTCGGATTCGGTGGCTTTGTCGGGGAGATGCTTGCCGGAATGATGGAAGATATTTTTGGATGGGCGGCGTATGTGGTTCCGTTTGTCTTGTTCGGCTCTGTGACATTTATCATATCGAACCGGGGGAATCCCAATGCCTATGTGAAGGTAGGGGCAGTCTTATGCTTTATGGCTCTTGCCTGTACATTTCTTGAGCTGGTGGATAAAAAGGGCGGGCTGCTCGGTGAACTGCTGACAGGTATCCTGACGCCGGCAATCGGGGTGGCCGGCGCCTATGTGGTGGACATAATCCTGATGATTATCTGTTTGGTAATCATCACGGGAAGGTCTGCGCTAAAGGGTGTCAAGAACCATAGCGGAAAGGTGTATGACAGGGCGAAGAAGGATGCCATGCGCAGACGCGAGTTAGCAGAAGAACGGCGACTGATGAAGGAGACCGCGCCTAAGGAAGGCAAGGACGTGGTATCGAAAAAATCCCGCAAAAGAAGCGACCGTCATGTGGAAGGGGTTTCCTTTAATACTGAGATTGCCAGGAATCCCCAGCAGGAAACAGTATCGGAACAGGCAGATATGGCGGTGCAGACAGGAGGGCAGACCACAAAAGCGTCGAGAAGGAGCGAACCGGAGAAGGAGATGGAATTTGTTATCAACCGGGGCGGAGACGGATATGTGGATGGAGGCATGGAAGCCGAAGGAGCTGAAGTATCCTTAGATGTGGGCGCTTCCGGGATGCAGGAGCCATGGACAGCGCCGGAGACGGCAGCTGAAGCGCCCGAGATGGAGAGGGCGCCGGCGAAAGGCCAAAAGAAGGGGGCAAAAGCGGCGGATGCCGCAGACGAGACCGCGGCGGTAGCGTCGGCTATTGCCACTGAAAACCAGAAACCTAAAAAGGCGTACCGTATGCCGCCGGTTTCCCTGTTGAAAAAAGGCGTCAGGCAGAAGGGAGAATCGGATTTAAGCCTTCGGGAGACGGCGATGAAGCTGCAGCAGATATTGGAGAATTTTGGGGTCAAGGTTACTGTGACCAACGTAAGCTGCGGCCCGTCCGTCACCCGGTATGAGCTGCAGCCGGAGATGGGAGTGAAGGTCAGCAAGATTGTCGGGCTTTCGGATGATATCAAGCTGAACCTTGCCGCTGCGGATATCCGTATCGAGGCGCCGATTCCCGGAAAGGCTGCAGTTGGCATCGAAGTTCCCAACAAGGAGAATTCTCCGGTCATGTTCCGGGATCTTCTGGAGTCACCGGAATTCAAGAACAGCAGCTCGAAGATTTCATTTGCCGTGGGAAAGGATATCGGCGGAAAGGCTGTGGTATCGGATATCGGGAAGATGCCCCATGTTTTGATTGCCGGCCAGACGGGTTCCGGTAAATCTGTCTGTATCAATACACTGATTATGAGTATCTTATATAAGGCGATGCCGGATGAGGTGAAACTGATCATGATTGATCCTAAGGTGGTGGAGTTAAGCGTTTATAACGGGATTCCCCACCTGATGATACCGGTGGTGACAGACCCGAAAAAGGCTGCGGGGGCGCTGAATTGGGCGGTTGCCGAGATGGACAGGCGTTACCGGGTATTTGCAGAGTACGGTGTCCGGGATATGAAGGGATACAATGAAAAGATTGTGTCCATGCCTTCTGTGGATGGAACGGTTCAGGAACCGCTGCCCCAGATTATCGTAATCGTAGACGAGCTGGCGGATTTGATGATGACTGCCCCGGGAGAGGTGGAAGGAGCCATCTGCCGTCTGGCGCAGCTCGCGAGAGCGGCGGGAATCCATCTGGTCATTGCGACCCAGCGTCCGTCGGTCAATGTCATTACAGGGCTTATCAAGGCAAATATGCCTTCCAGGATTGCATTTTCTGTGTCACAGGGGGTAGATTCCAGGACCATTATCGATATGAACGGGGCGGAGCGGCTTCTGGGAAAGGGAGATATGCTGTTCTACCCGGCGGGTTATCTAAAGCCTGCCAGAGTGCAGGGGGCGTTTGTCTCAGACAAAGAGGTCCAGGACGTGGTAGAGTTCTTGAAGGAGCATAGTGAAGAGGTTACATACGATGAAGAAGTGGTGAACCATGTGAACACCAACCAAGGCGGCAGTATGCCGGCCGGGGGAGCCCCGCCGGAGGAGGA
>CATLIP010000104.1 GCA_949957035.1 uncultured Lachnospiraceae bacterium | reverse complement strand
GCTGCTTTCCCCCCAAAGGTCCGGCAAGATATTTGTGTACATTCAGGTTCGTGACTTCTTCGATCAGACGACCGGTAGTTCCGGTTGCATACAGGTTGTGCTTGCTTAAAATCCCCCTATAAGCAATACAAAAATTCTGCATCAAAGTCTTCTTCGAATCATGAGCGATCAGTCCTATATTCATCTTCTTCACTCCTTATTGATATTTTTTCGGCTGTAACCCAACGTTTAAGACAAACCCTACTCCCATGTACAGGCTCACCAGCGATGTAAGCCCATAACTGACGAAAGGAAGCGGAACACCCGTATTCGGCAGAAGCTGGGTGGCAACTCCAATATTGATAAAGCTCTGTATGCCAATCAACCCGCCGAAACCGCAGCATACAATCTTACCCGTCAGGTTCTGCGATCGCGTCCCTATTAAAATACATTGTATCACAATCAATAACAATAAAGCAATAACTATACAGCTTCCTATGAAACCAAGTTCTTCACCTATAATCGCAAAGATGAAGTCTGTCTGTGGTTCAGCAATGAAGTTTCCGTTCTTTACGGAGGTGGTGGTATTGTTGTTAAGCCCCTTCCCCGTCAATTGCCCGGAACCAATTGCCATAACCGCATTACGCTGTTGGTACGCCGTATCATTAGCGTATTTCTCCGGTTCGATAAAAGCTAAGATTCGCTGCTGCTGATAGTCCTTCAGAAGCTTTTGGTCCGGCTGTACTACAATGCTTAAAAAAATCAGCGCCGAGGGTATCAGAATAACCAAAACGGTTCCTATGATACGGTATTTGAGTCCCCCAACGAAAATCAGCAGACAGAGTACCAACGCAGTACAAATAGTGGTAGACAGGTTTGGTTCTACGACGATTAGTACCAGCGGAATCCCACAGAGTATTGCATACTTGATAAGGGTAAACTTATCACTGAGTTCATCCGCATGCTCCATAATGAATTTGGAAAAAAACAAAATCAGCAAAATCTTTGCAAGCTCGGAGGGCTGGAATGTGGTGAACCCTAAGTCAATCCATCTTCTTGCCCCATTTACCTTCTCTCCGAAAGGAAGCACAGCAGCAAGAATTGCCACAGCAAACAGATAAAGCAGCCAGTAAAAATCGCAGACCCACACATAATCAATGAGGGAAACGACCAGCATGACAAAGATTCCGAAAGCAACGCCGAAAATCTGTCTCGGCTGGTAGACCGCTTTCGCGCTTCCAACTGCCAAAATCCCGATTACGGACAATGCCAATACCAGGATCACTAAGCTGAATTTATAATCTCTTAAATGGTACGGTTTTGTAAATCTAGGTAATCTCACACTTCTTCTCCTGCAAATGTAATAACGACCTGCGTCCGATTAATATTTACCTGAAAATCATCTTCTGTAAGCTCCATATACTTGGAGAGGGAGGTATAAAGCTCCCTGCAGATATTGTCATAGGCATCCGGCGTACAGTGTACTCTGTCCGAAATAACCAATGCCTTTACCCGGTCCCTGGCTATGGAAACCGACGATTTCCTTAACATATCCCATCCCCCTATTCTTTCTTAAAGAGGCCGGATAGTTTTGAAAAGAATCCGGTGTTGCTTGTAAGCTCTAAAAAAGGAACATCCATGCCCATAATGCGTTTACAGATATTCATATATGCTGTGCCTGCTTTGGAATCCAAGCCGATTACAGGCTCCCCTTGGTTCGTACCGATTACCACCTGTTCATCATCCGGCAGTGCGCCGATAAGTGGAATAGATAGAATCTCTGTCACATCGTCTACTGTCATCATATCGCCCCGTTTCACCATATCCACACGGATTCGGTTGATGATAAGCTCCATCTTTTTCAAATGATGGCTTTCTAAAAGGCCGATGATACGGTCGGCGTCACGGATTGCCGATACTTCCGGAGTGGTTACAATAATTGCGCGGTCTGCGCCTGCAACGGCATTCATGAAACCCTGTTCGATTCCTGCCGGGCAGTCCAGAAGTATGTAGTCGAACTCATCCTTAAGCTCGGATGTCAGTTTCTTCATCTGACCGGGTGAGATTGCCGTCTTATCCTTCGTCTGTGCAGACGGCAGAAGGTAGAGATTCTCATATCGTTTGTCCCGAATCAATGCCTGTTTCAGGCGGCAGGTACCTTCAATTACGTCTACCAGATTGTAGACAATCAGATTCTCAAGTCCCATAACTACGTCCAGATTGCGAAGGCCTAAATCAGTGTCAATGACTACCACCTTCTTATCATGTTTCGATAACCCCGCTCCTAAGTTCGCTGTTGTCGTCGTCTTACCGACGCCGCCTTTTCCCGATGTAATTACAATAACTTCGCCCATGAATAACTTCCTCCTATAACTGGTTTGACTTCAATATCTCCGATACGCAGCTTCTTTGGCTCCATATGAAGGGCTGCGATTACCGCGTCATAATTGCCGGAGGCGCCCGCGATCACAGTCCCGTAAATGGTTCCCGTGACCACGACGTTTCGCTTGGACGCCACAATAGCGCCTTCCTCGATATCTCCGACAATCACAATGCTCGTCTCAGATTCCAGGATCTGCTTTCCTCTTAACGTACCTCTATAGAACCGGCCGTCTCTTTCATGGATCGTTTCCAGGCTTTCATCCAACATTCTTCTATGAATCTCTTCCGTATCTGTGTCCTTCTCAATAATGCATAATATCTGTATCTTGGCGGCATCCTGAATGGCTTCGGCCATCAGCTGCTCCTCCTCTTTTGTGAAAGTACGGCCCTCAAATTCTACCGCCATGTCCGCATGACCGAAAAAATGTGCGGAAGACGTAAATTTTTTTTGAACCTCACAAAGCAACTCCTCATAGGGCATATCCGGGTCAAAATAGATTGTAATCCCGTATCGGTTGCTTTTAATGAGCACCGGATCTTTCACATAAACTCATCCTTTCCCTTAATCTCCTCCTATCGCTCCTACAGTAACCTTGTTTGCTTTTCCGGTAACTAATTCTTCCTCCGGAGTTATCTCATAATAGTATTCCATCACACTGCTTCCAATATCGCAGGCGTAATTGGAGCTGTAGCCATTAGCGATACGGACCGCGAATGCCACCTCCGGACTGTCGCTTGGGGCAAATCCTACGAAAAGCCCGTGATCCGGGTGCGTCTTACTCTGCTGTGCTGTACCTGACTTTCCAGACAGTTTTACATTACTCGCATTTATTTTTGAAAATAAATCACTGTGGGAGGTAACCATGTTGCGCATTCCTGTATGAACTGCGGACCAGTAAGAATCCGGTACGTCAGAGATTGTGTTGAACACCTTTGGTTCATACTCTTTTAGCACGTCGCCTTCCACGGAAGTGACTTTATCAAGCAGACTCAGATTGTATACCGTACCCTTGTTGGCGATAGCAGTGACATAACGGGCCAGTTGGCTGACGGTATAGTTGTTCGTACCCTGTCCAATGGCTGAGGGTACGGAAGAATCATCGGAAATCTGCGGCTCGGATTCCGGAATCTCAAGTCCTGAGGTCTCCCCTAGACCGAACCAAGTTGCATACTTCTTCAGAGTCTCCAATCCCAGATTACTGGAATAATAAACTCCGGTAGCAGATCCCTCACTGGTGTCAGAATCAATCTGCGAGATTCCGTCATCCTGAAGGCTCATGCGGTATCCGACTTCATAGTAATAGCAGTTACAGGAATGCTGCAGGGCCCCTGCCACATTCAGTCCCCCATGGGCTCCCGGATTAATCCAGCAGGTAGGGTTTGGCTCTACCTTTTTGTAGGTTCCGCTGCAGGGCAGGTAGGTATTCACATCCACAACCCCCTCCATCAGGCCTGCAATAGAAACCAGCGGCTTATAGGTGGAACCCGGGGCGGTCTTCTCCTGGGTTGCATTGTTATAGAATGGCCTTGACTGGTCTGTCACCAGTTTTTGATAGTAATTGGAATCCATGGCGTTGGCAAGCCGGTTGTTATCATATCCAGGATAGGATACGCAGGCAAGCACCTTCCCGCTATTGGTATCCGTAACCACAATTGAGCCGGTACATGGTTCCAACGCAAGCTGTCCGGGTGTGATTTCCAACGTCTCAATCTTACCCCGAATAAAATCGTAGGCAGAGATGCCGCCGGAGTTTAATCCGTTATACTGCGCATCGTCAGACGAGAGAACTCCCTGTTCATAAAGCATCAGGCAGATCTGGCGGCCTGTCACCGCGCCTGCTTTAATCATATACCGGTATATCAGCTTATTGAAGCTGTTATCCCCCTGTATATCTTCTAAAATATAATGAATCATTCCCTGATAAAGTTCATTGGAATCGGTATATTCCCCTTCTGCAGCAGCATATTCTTTTAACAGAGAGGTATCCACCCAGTTCTGAGAAATTGCATAGGTCAGATAAGTGTAGATATTGATACTCTCATCATCCCTCCACGCCTTATATGTGTCATCATTGGTGTCAATGGCATCTGAGCGGATCACGCCTTGTCCGGTCAAAAGGTCCGAAACAATATAAGTCAGGTAGGCCTGGATCTCCTTGGAGAAATCCCGATATGCCCTTGCTCCCGGATCTGTGAGGATGGCGGTAATTTCCTGAATAACGCTGTCTCTCTTACCAGAAAAAGCAGCAAAAACCTCCTTCTCTGTAGCGCCGGCTTCTTCTTCAGCAAAATGGTTCATATCCAGAATCTCGTTGCTGATAAATGTGTTATATACGTCCCCAATAGGGATAATGACATCACTGCCGTCCTTTACCTGAGTGCGGTCATAATCCAAAGCATTCTGAATCCTTGACAGCAAAATACCTGCCAATTCCTGTTCGATTATGTGATACGCCGCCTTCTGAAGATTCGCGTCAATAGACAGATACACGTCGTTCCCTGCCTTGGGGTTTTTCTGGTTAATCGTCTCAATAACCTTACCCACACTGTTGACATACAGCTTAATCTCGCCCTTCTTCCCCTGAAGTTCAGAATCCATGGTCTTCTCAAGCCCGGATTTTCCGATGGTGTCTGTCTTAGAATACTCTTCCTTCTCTTCCTTACTGAGTGCGTCGTACTCCTCCTGGGAAATCTGACCGATATATCCAATAATATTAGCAAAACAATAGCTGTCCGCATATCTCCTCATGGATTCTTCTTCGATATTAACTCCCTGCAGACTGTCCAGATTCTCCATGACTACGGCAACCGTCTCGTCGCTTACGTCCTCTGCAATGGTGGTGGCAATGAACTTCTGGTAACTGTTCAGAGAGATTGCATAACGGACATTCACCAACTTCAGGACCTGTGACGGTTCCATGGCAGACTGGTCAATCCCGTATCCATTCACCTCGTCTGTACAAAGATAATCAATCAGGGCCTTAGCCGAAATGTTTTTCTGTTTGGCGGAAAGCTCGTCAATGGTTCTCTTCCCGTATACATCCGCTACAAATCGAAGGCGCTGCGTCTCATTCTGCGCCACATATATATAATTATTATTGTTGTCCAGAATGATTCCGAAATTATTGATTACTGTGTCGCCGTTGGATTCTACCATCTGAATTACACTGGATACTACCCTGTTCAGTTCCTTATTCTTATGTTCCCGGTCGTCATACTCACCTGTGTCTTCTATGGTGACTGCATATGCCAGTTCGTTATATGCCAGAAGATATCCGTTGCGGTCATAGATATTCCCACGGGTTCCCTGTACTTCCTTAGTCTTCTGAATCTGCAGCTTATAATCGTCCAGATATTCTTGCCCCTTTACAATCTGAAGATAGAATACCCTCTGAACCAGTATCGCAGACATGATACAGAACATCAGGATAATTACAACGACTCGGGATTGAAAGATTTCCGTAATACCGGCTTTGAATCGTTCCCATAAACTATACAAATTTGCTTGCACTCCTTTGTTCTTCTTCTTCCAGTTTCTTATTAATGTGTAATATAATCTGATAAAGTATCAGAGTTACCAGAATGGTGTACACCAATTCCGGCAGAATAATCTCCATCAAGTGGGACGGAAATGCAAAGTCCCCCTTCAGCATATACAAACAGGCATACGTAAGCAATCCATACATAAAATCACTAACGCCGATTAATACAATCGGAAGCTTGATATCATCATCATAGAACATACGCTTGAAAGAACCGTTCACATATCCGATAACCGAATACAGCAACATGTTGAATCCAAGAGCGCCGCCCCAAACCAAATCCACTAAAAGCCCTGAGGAAAAGCCGACAAACAGTCCGGCCTTCTTCCCACGCATGAAACCAAAGGAAGAAGTCACTACGATCAACATGTTAGGCTTAATGGTAGCAAATGCCAGATATTGAAATATTGTGCTCTGAAGCAAAAAACAGAGTAAAATTACGGCAAATGTAATGAGCTTTCTCTTCATGGATTATTCTCCTCCCTCATCCTGAGGTTCTTGAGGTTCCTGAGATTTTGACGTATCCTCCGGATTCGTATCTTCCGGCTTTTGCTCCTCCGGTGTGTTATCTGCATCCAGCATCTTCTGCTTAGTTGTGGTAATCACAAGTACCTCCTGCAGCTTGCTGAAATCGACGGCCGGAGTAATATAGCCGGAACGGGTCAGGTTGTTTGCATCTACTTCGATTTCGCTGACATACCCAATAAACAGACCTTGCAAAAAACGCGGACTTACGTGGGAAGTTACCACCTGTTCCCCTGCCTCGATCTTATTATCATTGTTGGGAAGCTTCTCAAACCGAAGCCTTCCGTCTGCCAAAAGCTTTAAATCTCCTCTGACCATGCAGGTATCTGAGGTGGAAAGCATCATAGCGCTTACGTTGCTGGCATCATCTACAATAGAACGCACCCGGGAATAGGTCGGGCCTGCCTCTATGACGATTCCCACAAGGCCGCTGCCTGCAAGCACATTGGAGTCCACCTGCACCCCGTCCTGAGTTCCCTTGTCAATGGTGAAGTCCGTAAACCAGTTGCTTCCATTATTGGCTACTACATGGGCGCCAATCTTCTCGTAGTCCGAATAATTCTCATCAAGCTTATACAGCTCCCTCAACCGGTCCAGCTCATACTGCTCCTGCCGAAGCCGCGTATTATCTATGTTCAGCTCGTCTACCTTCGCCTGAAGCTTCTTATTTTCCTTCTTCATATCTTCCAGTGTCTCAAAATTATCTGACAGATCGCTCATGAACCTGCCCACATAGCTGATTCCCTCCTGCATGGGAACTACCGTATAACTGGCGATAAACCGTAAGGGTCCCCCGCCGTCCGTGAATCGCTCGATTCCCATTAGTATCACAGAGAGCACCGATATAATAATCAGCCAGTATTTACTTGAAAAGGACGATTGGTTCTTGTTCTTCATATTATCTCATCCACCTATAATTTTCATCAAGCATAGAAAATGCGAACTTGCGCAATTCCTTTGACTCAATAATCTTTTTCAGTCCGGATACCGCACAGATATCCGGTTCTACAGAGGTTCTGGTGGTAATTCCTACCATCTCCTCCACATACATCTCAAGTCCTGCCGTATGTGCGACACCGCCCGTCAAGAATATCCCATTCTCATTGATTGCCCTGCGCACTTCCGGAGGCGTTCGGTCAAGAAGGGACTGGATAGCGCTGACACACTGGAACAAAGGGTCCTTCATGGCCAGCCTTACCAGATTAATGGAAATTCCCTTGCGCATAGGGACGCCTGTAATCAAATCCCGTCCGGCAACCGTAAGCATGGCCTCTACCTCATTGGTAAAGATTCCGAAGCTCTTTCGAAGTATCTCTGCCGTATGCCTTCCAATCAGGAAGTCATGGCTGTGGCGCACCAGATTGATGACTGACTGGTCGAAGGTCGCTCCTCCCACTTTCAGAAGACGGTTCATGACCATACCGCCTCCCGCAATCACAGACAGTTCGGTAGTCTCCCCGCCAAAATTCACAATAAACACGCCTTTTGTGTTCTGGACGTCCAGATTCAGCCCCACCGCATCTGCAATAGAGCGCTCTACAATATTGACCTCCTTCGCCTTCGCTGTGGAGTGAATAACCAGGTCGAAGAAGGCCTTCTTCTCAACCTCCGTAACATCCGTCGGTACTGCTACCACATACTCTGAGCCGCGGGCAAACTGCCGGTCCTTCTTGAGCAGATTCTGCAAAAGGAACTGCATATCATGAAACCTTGATATGACTCCTTCCTTCATAGGAAACACAACCTCTATATTGGAAGGCGCTTTCTCGTACATAGAAAAGGCTTCGTCCCCTACCGCGAAAATCTCCTTCTCGTTCTTCAATGCAATTACATCTTTTTCTTTCCATATGGTATCTTTCTTCTTATCGTAAACCTTAATCTCATAGGATCCGAGATCAAGGCCGTATACATTCCTCGCCATCTGACATAAATCCTTTCTAAAGCATGCCCTCTTCA
>CATLIP010000103.1 GCA_949957035.1 uncultured Lachnospiraceae bacterium | reverse complement strand
TTTTAGAGCAGGCGAAGCGGTTTGACGATTATATCTTGATTGAGGCCACAGCGAACCAGGTCAATCAGTTTGGGGGATATACGGGGATGAAGCCGGCAGATTTTACGGAATTCGTATATGGAATCGCTGAATCCGTCGGATTTCCCAAGGAGCAGATAGTACTTGGAGGAGACCATCTTGGGCCGCTGACGTGGGCCGGACTTTCTGAGGAAGAGGCCATGGCTAATTCCATAGAGCTGGTGAAGCAGTTTGTAGCGGCAGGCTTTAAGAAGATTCACCTGGATACCAGTATGAAGCTGGCCAGTGATTCTGCGGACGAGATGCTAAGCGACGAGGTGATTGCAAGACGCGGCGTGATTTTATACCAGGCATGTGAGGAGGCATATCAGGAGCTTTTGAAAGTAAATCCAAAGGAGGCGCGGCCGGTGTTTATTATCGGAAGCGAGGTTCCGATTCCGGGGGGAGCTCAGGAAGAGGAGGACGCAATTTCGGTTACTAAGCCGGAAGCCTTTGAGCGGACGGTGCAGGTATATCGGGAGACCTTTGAAAAGTATGGAATATCGGATGCATTTGAGAATATTATCGGCGTGGTGGTACAGCCGGGCGTGGAGTTTGGGGATATGGATGTATTCCAGTATGACCGGGCAAATGCGCGCCAGCTGTGCGACGCCTTGAAGAAGTATGACGGGATTGTGTTTGAGGGACATTCTACGGATTACCAGACGCCCGAGAGCCTTCGGCAGATGGTGGAGGACGGCATTGCCATTCTGAAAGTCGGTCCTGCTTTGACCTATGGACTCAGAGAGGGATTATTTGCCTTAAGTCTTATGGAAAAAGAATTGATTGCTGAGGAAAAACGTGCTAACTTTATAAGTGTAATGGAAGAGGTTATGCTGGCACAGCCGGGCAACTGGCAGAAGCATTATCATGGTACGGAGGAAGAGAAGCGGCAGGCAAGGAAGTACAGCTTCTCCGACCGCTGCAGATACTATATGAACAACGAACGGATCGAGGCGGCAATCCGGAAGCTGTTTGCGAATCTTGACGAGGCGGGAATCCCGATGAATATGCTGCATCAGTACATGCCGCGGCAGTACAACAAGGTGATTGCGGGAAGTCTTAAGAAGCAGGCCCAGGCGTTGGCGAAGGACTGTGTGGTCACCTTCGTGGAGGATTATAACTACGCGACGAAGCATAACTATATGAACAGCAATGTATTTGCGAGATAAGGAGGAGAAGATATGTCATTAGTTACATCAAAGGAAATGTTGTTGGACGCGCAGAAGGGCGGATATGCGGTAGGCGCATTTAATGCCGAGAATATGGAGATGGTGAAGGCTATTATCGCCGCGGCAGAGGAGCTTAAGGATCCGGTTATGATACAGACGACGCCTTCTACGATTAATTACGGAACCCTTGAGACTTACACCGCTCTTGTACGTGCAGAGGCACAGAAGGCATCGGTTCCGGTTGCGCTCCATTTGGATCATGGGAACAGCTTTGATTTGGCAGTGCGCGCCATAAGAGAAGGGTATACCTCTATCATGATTGACGGTTCGGGTTCCGGATTTGAGGAGAATATTGATGTGACAAGACGTGTCGTTTTAGTTGCGGCTCCGAATCAGATTCCGGTGGAGGCAGAGCTTGGAAAGGTCGGAGGAAAGGAAGACGACTTAGAGGCAGAGGCGGATACGAATACAGACCCGGCACAGGCCGCAGAGTTTGTGGAGAGGACGGGTATCTCTTCTTTAGCGGTGGCTATCGGGACTGCCCATGGCTTCTATGTGGGTACTCCGGTTCTGGATAAGGAGAGATTATCGGAGATTCGCAAGGCGGTGGATATTCCTCTCGTTCTCCACGGCGCTTCGGGCTTGTCTGATGAGGACGTGATTGACTGCGTGAAGAGGGGAATCTGTAAGGTGAACTTTGCTACGGAGCTTCGGGCGGCATATACGGACGCAGTGAAGGAGCTGCTGAAAGAGAAGCCGGAGACCTTTGACCCCAAGGCGTTTGGTAAGGTCGGAATCCCGGCGGTAAAGAAGCTGGTTATGGAGCGAATGAAGGTCTGCGGCTGTGACGGCAGAGCATAGAGGAGCGGAGAGAACAACATGAAAGAGCTGTTATTGGGGATAGATATAGGAACCAGCGCCTGTAAGGTTGCTGTTTTCCGCAAAAACGGAGAGGTAGTCGCAGCGGCGAACGGGGATTATAAGGTGTACTATCCCAGACCCGGGTATGCAGAGCAGGACCCGGACGAGTGGTGGCAGGCAGTCTGTAAGGCGACGAGAGAGTGTATGCAGAAGGGAAAGGTGAACCCTTCAGATATTGCGGGAATCGGCGTGGACGGGCAGAGCTGGTCTGCAATCGCTATTGACCGGCAGGGAGAGGTTCTGGCCAGGACGCCAATCTGGATGGACAATCGTTCCGGCGCTCTTTGTGAACGGATGAATCAGAAGCTTGGAGCAGACGAAATCTTTAAAGTATGCGGGAATCCTTTGACGGCACAGTACACAACGGGTAAGGTGCTGTGGTATCAGGAGAATCTGCCGGAGGTATATAGGAATATAGATAAGATTTTACAGTCCAATGCCTTTATCGTCTACAGGTTGACGGGAAAGGTGTCTCAGGATGTGTGCCAGAGCTACGGCTGGCATTGCTTCAATATGGAGCAGGGTGTCTGGGATGAGGATATGCGCAGGGCGATGGGTATCCCCGAGGAATTTTTGCCTGAGATTAGCCCCTGCCATGCAGTGGTTGGTACGGTGACGAAGAAGGCAGCCGAGGAGAGCGGATTAGTTGAGGGAATCCCGGTTGTGGCGGGTGCGCTGGACGCCGCGTGCGGCACGCTTGGAGCGGGTGTGCTGTACAACGGTGAGACGCAGGAGCAGGGCGGACAGGCAGGAGGTGTGAGCATTTGCACAGATACGTATAAGGCTGACCCCAGATTAATCCTAAGCCATCATGTGGTTCCCGGGACCTGGATTCTTCAGGGGGGAACTACCGGCGGTGGAGGCGTCATGCGATGGATGGAGCGGGAGTTCGCAGATTATGAGCGGATGAGGGCAGAAGAATTGGGGAAGAGTTCCCTAATGCAGTTCAATGAGATTGCGCAAAAGGTTGCCCCGGGTTCGGACGGAATGGTTTTCTTACCGTATATGTCCGGGGAGAGGACGCCTATCTGGGATTCTAATGCAAAAGGTGTGTTTTATGGATTGGATTTCAGTAAGACCAAGGGACATTTTGTACGGGCTGCCATGGAAGGGGTCGCATACTCTGTGCGGCATAACCTGGAGGTGGCAGAAGAAGCGGGTGCGTCCGCAGCGGTTTTACGTTCTATGGGCGGAAGCGCCAATTCGCTTTTGTGGACTCAGATTAAAGCGGATATTACAGGGAAACCAATCATCGTGCCAGAATCAGATACGGCGACTACTTTGGGTGCGGTTATCCTTGCCGGAGTCGGAGTCGGGTTATACCGGGATTTTAAGGAGGCTGTAGAGCTTACCGTGACGGTGAAGCGGGAGCATAGACCTAACCCGGAAGTAAAAGAAGTCTATGACAGGAATTATGAGATTTATCTGGAATTGTACCGGAATCTCAAGGATACCATGAAGAAGCAGGAGGTAGTGTAGAGTGAAAGCGGCAGTTGTTGTGAAGAATGAAGTTGTTGAGTATCAGGAGATTGAGGAGCCAAAGGCAGGGCCCGGCACTGTGAAGGTGAAGGTGAAGGCATCGGGTATCTGCGGCTCTGATGTGCCGAGAGTGCTGCATAATGGGGTGCATTTCTACCCAATCGTGCTGGGACATGAATTTTCGGGAGACGTGGTGGAAGTAGGAGAAGGTGTGGAGAATATCCGAATTGGAGACCGGGTATCAGGCGCGCCGCTGGTTCCTTGTATGAAGTGCGAGGACTGCCAGAAGGGGAATTATTCTCTGTGCAAGCATTACAGCTTTATCGGTTCCAGACAGCAGGGCAGCAATGCAGATTATGTGGTGATTCCGGCGGCAAATGCGGTGGTATTTGACAAGAGCATTTCCTATGAGCAGGGAGCGATGTTTGAACCGTCTACGGTAGCGCTGCATGGGGTACTCTGCAATGATTACAAGGGCGGGGATTATGTTGCCGTACTCGGGGGCGGAACGATTGGAATGTTCACAATGCAGTGGGCGAAGATTTTTGGAAGCAAGAAGGTTGTGGTATTCGATATCAGCGAGGAGCGTTTGGAGCTGGCTAAGCGTCTTGGAGCGGATGAGACGGTGAATACTTTGGAAGAGGGATTCATGGACAAGGCGAAGGCTGTCACCAATGGAAAGGGATATGCATATGTTTTCGAGACAGCAGGGCAGCCGGTGACGATGCGTATGGGCTTTGAACTGGCGGCTAACAAGGCTCATGTATGCTTCATCGGAACACCCCATGTGGACCTTACATTTACTCCGGCCATGTGGGAGAATATGAACCGGAAGGAGTTCAGGCTCACAGGTTCCTGGATGTCATACAGTGCGCCGTTCCCGGGAAAGGAATGGGAGCTGACGGCACATTATTTCGCAACGGGACAGTTGAAGTTTGACCCGTCCTTTGTATTTAAGAAGTTCCCAATGAGTCAGGCGCAGGAGGCCTTCGACTTGTATAAGACTCCTGAGAATGTAAAGGGTAAGATATTGTTGATGAATGAATAAAAATAGGAAGATGCGGCTGTTCTGAAAAGGTAAATCAGGACAGCCATTTTTGAATTTCCATATACAGTTATTCGCACCATAAAACCAAAAAAAACCAGCAACAGACTTTACAATCCCAGGGACAGTTGATATAATGAAACGACGGTCAATGTGCCTTATTTGGGGAATGATTCAGAACGAAAAGTTTTTGGAGGAAGGAAGCGTGAAAAAGAGTATCAACAAAAAAATAGTGGCGAACACAACTGCTATTGTCGTTGTCCTGGCTGTGATTCTGGTTATAGTTATGGCTCTGTCTATGAAAGTACTTACGAGAGAAATAATGGCAGATGTGCTTCCGTCTACAACCAAGATGGCTTCACAGGGCCTGGAATCCAACATGCATATGCTGGCGGACAGGATTTTTATGATTAGTGACAGGGAGGCATTCCGGAATCCTGACAGCACTATGGAGGAGAAGGAAGCGGCTCTTAATGACGCACAGGCAGGGATAGAGTTTATCTGGCTTGGTCTGTACAATGCAGACGGCTCTCTTTATCTGGGGGATGGTATGTGTCCGCAATCCATTGCAGAAAGAGAATTATATTCTCTGCTTAAGGAGACTCAGAATATTGCTGTGGATGATGTGGATTCCGTAGAAGGAGAGCTGGAGCTTGCCATGGGAATCCCTGTGATGTCTGGGGAAGAGCTGCTTTATTATCTGGTTGGAAGCTATAAATACGACGTATTGAATGATGTTTTAAGCAATATTAACCTTAGCGCCAACGGGGAGGCATATATTGTAAACTGGGAAGGCAAGATTATGGGATGCCGGAATACAGAGCTTGTCAAGAGTCAGGAAGGAATTGAGAATGTGACGCAGTTTACAGGAATCAAGGATAAGGTGACAACAAAGGAGACGGGAGTACTCAGTATGGGGAAATCTTTGGACGCAGCCTTTATCAGCCATGCACCGATTAACGGAACCAGATGGTATCTGGCAGTTATCGTTCCACAGAGGGATTTCATGGGACCTGCCAACACGGGAATTCTGTTAAGTCTTGGAATTACCTGTATATTGTTGGCGCTGGCGGGCATAGTTACGCTACGATTCTCATCTAAAATTCAGCGCTCACTGCGAGGGGTGACGGACAGAATCGGACTTTTGGCCCAAGGCGACCTGACGACACCGACGGAGGTGATTAAAACCAACGATGAGACGGAGCTTTTGTCCAATGCCTTAAGCAATACCGTAGAGAGTATCAATAGATACATATCAGAGATATCCCATATTTTGGAGAATATGTCGGGCGGTAATTTCCAGGTAGACGTGCAGGGGGATTTTGAGGGAGATTTTGTTGTAATGAAGGAATCTCTGAACAAAATCATAGATGCATTGAACCAGATGCTGAAATCTATTAAAACGGCTTCGGAGGAAGTACTTCAGACAGCAGGAGTTGTGTCTGAGAGCGCGCTGCAGGTACACAATGGCTCTACGGAGCAGTCGGAATCCTTGGATGTTCTGTCCAGAGAGACGACATCCATTGAGCAGAATATCTATCATGTGGATGAGAACACAAAGACTGTTGGCAGCCTGATGGAGACGGCGCAGGAACACATGGAGACGGGCGATAATAATATGAGGAACCTGCTTCAGGCAATGGAAGACATCAACCGAAATTCTGTGGAGATTACTAAGATTAACAAGTTTTTGCAGGACATTTCCTTCCAGACGAATATACTTGCGCTGAATGCATCTATAGAGGCTGCTAGGGCAGGAGAGGCAGGCAAAGGATTTGCGATTGTGGCGGAAGAGGTGGGAAATCTTGCCGCACAGAGCGCAGATTCTTCCGAACGGACTACCGGAATGATTGACAGCTCCCTAAAGGCTGTGGAACGGGGAACAGAGTATGCAAAGAAGGTAGCGGAATCCTTCCATGACATTGGGGAGATTGCGGACCAGATTTCGAAGATTACAGAGCAGTTGGCAGAGAATGTAACCGTCCAGAAGCATTCTCTTGGCAATATGACCGGCCAGATTACACAGATTCGGGAAGTAGCCCGGCATAATTTGAATGCGAGCTATGAGAGTACCACGGCCAGTCAGAAGCTGAACAGGCAGGCGGAACAACTTCAGAATATATCGGGCAGTTTCAGATTAAAGGAGGAGTGAGCGGCATATGTGGAAAAAGAGGTTATTAATCCTGCTGTTATGTATGTGCACAGGAGTCCTTATTGTTTCCTGTAAAAAAGAGGATGGTCTTAAGGATGGATATTATACTGCAGAGATGTCGGATTACAGCCATGGTTGGAAGGAGTATGTGACTATCTGTGTGATGGAGAATAAGATAGTATCTGTAGAATACAATGCAGAGAATGCGAGTGGCTTCATCAAATCCTGGGATATTGCCTATATGAAGAATATGAATCGTATACAGGGGACCTACCCAAACAAGTATACGCGTGAATATTCGGCGCAGCTCCTTGCGAATCAAAGTGCAGACAATATAGACGCTGTGAGCGGCGCCAGCTCGTCCGGAGGCAATTTTGTACGATTAGCCGCAGCAGTTCTGGAGAAGGCGCAGAAGGGAGATCCTGCAGTTGCAATCGTAGAATCAGAAAAAGAATAGCCGTTTCAAAAGACAGGACACACGATATCCTGTCTTTTTGCATATTATAGTACAAAAAAGTATAGGAGTAAGTGTATGGCTTATTCAATTATGGTGGATGCAGGTCATGGGGGTGAACGTGACCCGGGAGCTGTGTACAACGGCCGACAGGAGAAGGATGATACCCTGCGCCTGGCTCTTGCTGTAGGAGAAATCCTTCAAAACCACGGAATTGACGTAGAATATACGAGAACAACAGACGTATACGAGTCCCCCGCCCAAAAAGCAATGGAGGCCAATCAGGCAGGAGCAGACCTCTTCCTGTCAATTCATCGGAATTCCTTCCCAACAGATAACCAGGTGTCAGGAGTAGAGACTTTGGTATACGACCTTTCAGGACTAAAATACCAAATGGCTCAAGACATCAACGACCAGCTCGAAGCCGTAGGCTTTGTAAACCTGGGTGTAAAAGAACGGCCCAATCTTGCAGTACTTAGAAGAACCAACATGCCGGCCCTGCTGGTAGAAGCCGGGTTCATCAATTCCGACTCAGACAATCAGTTATTTGATGATAATTTCCAGGATATTGCGCAGGCAATCGCAGCCGGCGTCCTGGATACCTTAGACTCGGAAGGAATCGTCAAAGACGAAGACTACAGAGTACAGGTAGGGGCCTTCCGAAACCGAAGATATGCAGAAAGACTCTTAAACGAATTACTGGAGGAAGGATTCCCGGCCTACATCGACGATTCCGGGCCATACCTCCGCGTCCAGGTCGGCAATTTCGACGACATGGACGATGCAGTGGAAATGGAACAACGTCTCAAACAATCCGGTTTCCCTACGGTAATCGTAAAATAGAAATAAGAAAAAGGCGGTACGGGCGCCTCCCGTATCGCCGTCCGCCCAACAAAAAATTCCCTTAATCACACTTTGGGCAAGGAAAATATAAACTCCGTCCCCACCCCTTCCGTACTCACCACATTAATATTCTCTCCATGGGCCAAAATCGCTTCTTTGACAATGGCAAGCCCCAATCCGGTCCCTTTCTTATCCTTCCCTCTGGAAAGGTCGGACTTATAAAACCTCTCCCAAATCTTGTTAAGGGAAGTCCTGGGTATACCAATCCCGTCATCCTTCACGGAAGTATATATCTTCTCGCCGCGCTCCGTCGTCTCAATGGTAACGACAGAATCAGGATCACTGAATTTAATCGCATTATCCAGCAGATTGTAGAGAACCTGCTGGATT
>CATLIP010000102.1 GCA_949957035.1 uncultured Lachnospiraceae bacterium | reverse complement strand
GTAAAATCGCGTACATCTTGTGAAAATGTCATAGATTTTACGTTCAATTCCTCTTCTACAATCTCCCGGTAGAATTGGGAAAGTTCAAAATCCGCCTTCACATACATCTTGCCAATAGGCTGACGATTCTTAATGTTGGCCGTATTTCGGCATGCACGTCCCATGACAACTAGCTTTAACACCTTCTCCATGTTCTCCTCAAGCTCTTTATCGATACACGCCTCGTCCACTTCCGGAAAATCACACAGATGAATACTCATAGGCGCGCTTGCATCCACACTTTTTACAAGATTCTGGTAAATGTCTTCCGTCATGAACGGAATCATAGGCGCCGCTGCCTTGCTGACGCCCACCAGCGCCGTATACAGGGTCATATATGCATTAATCTTATCCTGTTCCATTCCCTTTGCCCAGAAACGCTCGCGGCTTCTCCTTACATACCAGTTGCTCATATCATCCACAAACTCCTGCAAAGCCCTGGCAGTCTCCGGAATCCTGTAATTCTCCAAATGGCTGTCCACATCTCTAATCAGCGTGTTAAGCTTAGACAGAAGCCATTTATCCATAACCGACAGCTTATCGTATTCTAAGGCATATTTTGTTGCGTCAAATCCGTCAATATTTGCATACAATACGAAAAATGCGTAGGTATTCCACAGAGTTCCCATGAACTTCCTCTGACCTTCCACAACAGCCTTTCCGTGAAAACGGTTTGGCAGCCAAGGCGCGCTGTTCACGTAGAAATACCAACGAATGGCATCCGCGCCGTATTTCTCTAAGGCCTCAAAAGGGTCGACCGCATTTCCCTTGGACTTACTCATCTTCTGTCCCTTTTCGTCCTGCACATGGCCAAGGACAATTACGTTCTTATAAGGCGCCTTGTTGAAGATTAGCGTCGATATTGCAAGCAGGGAATAGAACCATCCACGGGTCTGGTCCACCGCCTCAGAGATAAAGTCTGCCGGGAACTGCTTCTCGAACAATTCCTTATTCTCAAAGGGGTAATGAAGCTGTGCAAACGGCATTGCCCCTGAATCAAACCAACAGTCGATGACCTCCGGTACTCTGTGCATCTCCTTACCGCAGACCGGGCACTTAATGGTCACCTCGTCAATGTATGGACGATGCAGCTCAATATTCTCCGGACAGTTCTCCGACATCTCTTTTAACTCTGCAATACTCCCCACAGAATGTTGATGTCCGCACTCGCACTCCCAGATATTAAGCGGCGTTCCCCAATAGCGGTTACGGCTGATGCCCCAGTCCTGGACATTCTCCAGCCAGTCTCCAAAACGCCCCTTCCCGATACTCTCAGGAATCCAGTTGATGGTATTGTTATTAGCAATCAATTTCTCCTTCACGTCCGTCATTTTAATAAACCATGACTCACGCGCATAATAGATAAGCGGAGTATCACATCTCCAGCAATGAGGGTAGCTATGCTCAAAATTGGGTGCGTCAAAAAGCATTCCCCTGGCCTCTAAGTCCTTTAAAACCTCCGGGTCTGCCTTCTTCACAAATAATCCGGCAAACGGCGTCGATTCCGCCATATTTCCCTTTTCGTCTACCAACTGAACGAAAGGCATATCATATTTGCGGCAGACCTTAGCGTCATCCTCACCAAATGCAGGCGCAGTATGAACAACTCCTGTACCGTCTGTCAGTGTTACATACTCGTCACAGATAACATAAAATGCCTTTTTGTGCTGATTTGCAATTCCATCTGCCGCACACTGATAAAGCGGCTCATACTCCTTATATTCCAACTCCTTGCCCTGGTAAGTCTCAAGCACCTCGTACGCCGCCTCTCCCTCTTTCGCCAGGGAACCAAGCACCGTATCCAGAAGAGCCTCCGCCATATAGTAAGTATATCCGTCAATACATTTTACTTTCGCATAAGTCTCCTCCGGATTCACACAGAGTCCCAGATTAGAAGGCAGAGTCCAGGGCGTGGTCGTCCATGCCAAAATATACGCATCCTCACCTTTTGCCTTAAATCTCACAATCGCAGAACGCTCTTTTACATCCTTGTAGCCCTGCGCTACCTCCTGTGCAGAAAGCGGAGTCCCGCACCGGGGACAATAGGGAACAATCTTGAAGCCCTTGTAAAGCAGTCCCTTGTCCCAGATTTGCTTCAAAGCCCACCACTCAGACTCAATAAATTCATTATGGTATGTGACATAAGGATTCTCCATATCCGCCCAAAATCCTACCGTACTGGAAAAATCCTCCCACATTCCTTTATATTTCCATACACTTTCCTTACACTTGTCGATAAACGGCTCTAAACCATACTCTTCAATCTGCTCTTTGCCGTCGAGTCCTAACGCTTTCTCTACCTCAAGCTCTACCGGCAGTCCATGGGTATCCCACCCCGCCTTTCTCGGCACTTCATAACCCTTCATGGTACGATACCTTGGAATCATATCCTTGATTACACGAGTCAGAACATGTCCGATATGGGGCTTGCCGTTAGCGGTCGGCGGACCGTCATAAAACATGTATAATTCATTGCCCTCCCGCTCTTCCATACTCTTCTCAAAGATTTGGTTCTCCTTCCAGAACTTCTCAACCGCTTTCTCCCGGTCAACAAAATTCAAATCTGTTGAAACCTTCTTATACATATAATCCTCCTCCAAGGGATAGGGCAGAGGAAATTCCAAGCCTTATCCCAAACAAAATATAGTGCAGCCATATACAAACTACTGTGTTCCTTGTGTGCAAAGAGTGGGCATCTCCTCCGACAGGATTAACCTAAAAAACTCCCGCCCTGAATAGGACGGGAGCGAATGCTCACGCTTACAAACCACCTAAACATACTGTCATATGTCTTCCCTGTAACGTGGGAATCCCGGCAGAACCTACTCGGCCTTTCAAGTGTCATCAGCAGACACTACATCTTTCGGCAACTGCAGCTCGGAAGTGATATTCAGACATGCCCTACTTGCACCAGGCTTCCACCCGCCCCGGCTCGCTGTACCTTTCTGATATGTCTTACTGTCTTCGTCAACGCTTTTCCTGTGTGGTTAATTATAGTCAAAACCCCTCATATCGTCAAGAGGTTTTTACTTTTTCTTCTTTTTCTTTCTCTTTCCCTCGAGAACAAACTTACCCAGAACAGCCAGCAAAACAATAAGCACGACCGCCGCTGCTCCAAGAACACATTTCTTTACAATATCCTTATTTTCAAGGGAGCCTGATTGCTTCTCCTTGCTGCTTTTGCCATCCTCTGACTTCTTCGCCTCAGCCTCCTCTTTTTCCGCCTGAACTCTGTCAAAATATGTCTGGCTTAAGACTGCCCGAACGTTCCCTACGGGATTGCCCTTATAGCTGTACAACAGAACTCCTTCCCCTTCCGACTCCTCATCCGGGACAATCTCCATCTCCAAATCCTGAAATTCGACGCCATTAGGCACAACAATATTCTGCTCATCCGGAATCTCTGCCACATCCTCCGACTTCTCATTGGCTGCCGGCAGCGTCTTGCTGAAATTATGAAACGCATACTCCAACAGGTTCCTTGTATCAGGGTAAACATTAACCCCATGCGTCTTCAGAACCACACATACAAGCTGCATTTTCCCGTTGTCCGCCATCGTGACCAGCGTAGACATTGCCTCGTCCGTATACCCGGTCTTGCCGCCAACCGCATACTCATAGTAATTGGCATTCCCTTCCTTCAGCATCTTATGCTTCTGCTGGAAAATATGCTCCTCTGTTGTCTCCGATGCAGGTATTGTATAATTCAAGGTCTGCACAATGTTAAAAAACTCAGGATGCTTAAACAACTCCCGCCCAATCAACGCCATATCCCTCGCACAAGTATAATGGTTGGGGTCATGCAATCCATGGGGATTCATAAAATTAGAGTTCTCCCCGCCAAGTTCCTTGCAGCGCTCATTCATCTGTTCCAAAAACCATGCATAGTCATGCCCTGCATTTTTCCCCACGTTCTCCGCAACCGCGTACGCCCCTTCATTTGCAGAGGCCAAAAGAGTCGCATACAATGCCTGTTCCAGTGTAATCTGATTTCCTTCCTTCATTCCGATATAGGCATCCCCTGGTTGAAGAAACGCCAGGCTCTCATGGGAAAATACCACAGGGTCGGTAAACTTCCCATTCTCTAACGCCACCAATGCTGTCAGTAATTTTGTTATACTTGCCGGAAAATGATGATCATCTATGTTCTTCGCATACAGAACAGCTCCCGACTCCACCTCCATCACAATGGCCGCCTCACCGTATGTCCCTGGTCCCTGCGGCCAGCCCTCCGTCTCATTGGACTGAACCGGCATCCCATATACCGCGTCAAGCTCCTGCTTAAGCCGCTCTTCCTCTGTAAGCTCTTCCGCCTGAGCCGGCTGACCCTCTGAGGCTTCATTCCCAAATGCCAAACTTCCGCTGCATACCCAAAGGATTGCCGCAAAAGCGGCAATCCATATCTGTTTTCTTCTTCTCATATTTATTCGGCTTCAGCCTCTTTTTTCAAATAATAGAATCCAAAGGCCGGAATATTGACGCCTCTGGCTTCCATTCTCTCACCGGAAACCAAATCCATATACATGCCGTCTTCTTCGTTAATCCATGCTGTTTTATCATATTCACTGAAATTGAACAATCCAATCAGCTTCTCACCTTCAAAATACCTGCCGATACACAGAACACCTGATTCCCATGTCTCAATCGTCCATGTGTCTGCTGTAGATACGAATACCTTCTCAGATTTACGAATCTCCTCCAACTGTCCCAATTTCTGGAATACTTTGCCTTCTACGGTATCCGCGTCCGTAATATTCTCTGCCAGCTCCCAATTCATTGCTCCCCTGTGGATATAGCGGGAATCGGCCGCCTTGTTGGGATTTTCCTTATAAGTATAGTCGTTTACCTGACCAATCTCATCTCCACTGTAAAGCACAGGGATTCCGGACTGCATAAACATATAAGCATGAAGCATAACGTCCTTTTGGATAGCCTTCTCCATAGCATCTGCATCCTGCTCGAATCCGGCCTTCTCAATTCCACACATAGAAGCAGTTGTTCCGCAGAATCTTGCATCGCCTGTGACTGGGTCTGCATTATACAACTCGCCGCGGCTGGTACTCTCGCCCACATATCCCTGGAAATAATCATTCAAGTACTGCTTATGAGGACGTTCGCGGATTCCCTCCCTCGCAAGAGAAGCATAATCCAGCCCCCAACCAATATCATCATGACAACGCAGGTAATTCAGGAACACATAGTCTTTGGGCAGACGGTTGACAATATCAAGCTGCTGCCGCAGAAGCCCCACATCCCTCGTCGCCACAGTATGCCATGTAGTTGCCATCGTCGTAACATTATAAAGCATATGACACTCCGGCTTCTCCACAGTTCCAAAGTAAGGAACCACTTTCTCCGGCTCCATCACAACTTCACCGAGCAGCAGAACACTCGGACAAACAATCTCGCCAATCATACGCATCATACGTACAATCGTATGTACCTGCGGAAGATTTCTGCACTGGGTATACAGTTCCTTCCATATATAAGGAACGGCATCAATACGGATAATATCAATTCCCTTATTCGCTAAAAACAGGAAGTTATACATCATCTCATTAAATACCCTTGGGTTCTTATAATTCAAATCCCACTGATACGGATAGAAAGACGTCATTACAAAATGCTCCACATCCGGAAGCCATGTAAAATTCCCTGGCGCCGTTGTAGGAAATACTTGAGGTACAGTCTTCTCATACTCTGCCGGTATGGAATAGTTATCGAAGAAGAAATATCTGCTCATGTATTCCCCGATTCCCTGCCTTGCCTTCTTCGCCCACTCATGGTCCTCCGAGGTATGGTTCATAACGAAATCCATACAGACATTCATATTCTTCTTATGACACGCCGCCGTCAGACTCTCCAAGTCCTCCATGGTTCCAAGCTTCTCCTGAACCTTGCGGAAATCTGCTACCGCATAACCGCCATCCGAACGGCCCTCCACTGTATCCAAAAACGGCATCAAATGAATATAGTTCACATTGCTCTTCTCAAGGTAATCAAGCTTTGATTCTACCCCCTTCATATTGCCGGCAAAATTGTCGATATAGAACATCATGCCCAGCATGTCATTCTGCTTATACCATTCCGGATATGCCTCACGCTGCCGGTCAATCTCCTTCAAATCCTCGTTACGCTCTTCATAAAACCTATAAAGATTGTCACACAGCTCAGCAAACATCGAACTGTTTCCATACAATTCCATATACAGCCATTTCAGCTCGTCAAAATGTCTGGAAAAACGTTTCTCATAAGCTGCACGCTGCTCTGCTTTTCTTAGCGCTTCTTCCGCCTCTTTTTCCTCTTTGGATTCACAGCTTACATCTGCTTCCTGCTCGGTCTTTGCTTCACAAGCTCCCTCTTCTTCCTGTCCATGCTCAGCTTCACAAACTTCCTTTGCTTTAGAAGCTCCTTCCGCTTCTTCTCCACAGCATACCTTCACTTCTTCTACGGCACTCTCAGAAACCTCTCCTGCCGTATTTACAGCGTCTTTCTCCTGAGTTTCCACTTTAACAGTTTCCATCTTCTCACTCTCCACCTTCTTTTCGGCCTCTGCAGCCTGCACCGCAACATTCTGTCCTGCCTTTTTCTGTTTTTCAATGCTCTGCTTTGCCGCAGCCTGCTTGCGGTCTTTTCTTGATTTCTTTGCCATAGTACTTCCTCATTCCATATGTTTATCTCCGCCGGGCATTATAAAATCCATACCCATTGGGTGGGTAGACAGCAAAAGAAACTGAAATAATAACCAATTCCTTCCTGCCAATCCTATTATACTAAAATATAACGAAGGTGTAAAGTTCCTGCACATCATTATGTCAGCTTCTCAGCAGCACAACCTCTTTTATATCCGGTTCCACACTTTAAAATACCTGAAATGTATCCGTTTCGTAATCGTACCGCAGGATTTTCCTATCTACAATCTCCTTCGCATCTTCCACAATATGACTAAGGCCATACACCAACGGCGGCATCAGAGACGCCATCTGCGGATTGTCCTTACCCAAATATGCAAAATCATTATCGCTAAAACCAATTAGAACTCCTGAACACTTGTGTTCTTCACAAAAATTCCGAAGCAGCGGCTGATAAAGAGCGCCGGATGCACAACGCTCCCTGAGAGAACCGGTAACACACCACACTCTATTCTCTTCCTCTGCACCTTCCATTGCTTTTGCAATTCCTTTGATTACAGGAATCTTTGTTTTATCCTCACAAATATCTTCAAACTCCCGAAAATATTCCGGAAACGGGATAATTTCCGTATGCATTATCTTAACCGTACTATCTAAAATAGCCTTAAATATCTCTTCCTCTGACATTCCTTCACATTCTACATCTGCCGGACTCAGATAAACCGGCTCAAATATAAATTGTTCCAGCAAATCCGGGTCAAACAAATAGTAAACGACTGATATTCCCCAGTCTGTCCGATAACGATATACCTCCGGACTCAAAGACTCCGTTTCCAGCTCCATCGTCAGTAATTCTAACTCCTTTTTTTTTAACATCTCTCTTTCTCCTTACATTCTCGACTCCACAACCTCTTCGGCCCATGTTATACTGACCATTTTACTACGTTCCGCGTACATTTGCCACACTATTATAGCCGCAGTAAGACTATTTTTTCTAGTGTAAAGCCTTTATTGGCTTGTCAAGGAACTTTGTTGTTTGGTGTTGAGATTGGTGTTGAGATTAGAATATATTGGATACAGTATAGTGAAGGAACCCATCAAAGACGAATTGACGCAATTAAACTCTGCCGCAGATAACGCAGAAGCCCATGAGCACTTGCTCATGGACTTCCTATCTTCAATATCCAGCCGCTTATCAAAATTTTTTGGCAAGGGTTGGAGTAAGGACTTTTTGGTGGAGTATACGGGATTCGAACCCGTGGCCTCAACAATGCGAATGTTGCGCGCTCCCAACTGCGCTAATACCCCATGCCACGATTATATCACGAAATTATTAATAAGAAAAGAAAAATTTCAAAAAAAATTAATTCAACGCTTCGCCTTCCGATATCCAGCCTCCTTCGCCTCTTTCTCTGTAGAAAAAATCACCAAATTCTTCGAATCCGCCATCTGCTCATAGGCCGCCTGCCCCGGGCAATGATAAATCTTAGACTTTGAATTTCCCCTAATCTCTCCCTCCATCGACTCTGCCTGTGAAGCCTCTGGCTCTGCCTCTTTACTGTCCCCGGTAGCATAGTCAATCGTAACTCCCGGCTGGACATTATAAACAAACACATTAAAGGAAATCGACTCTCCTGCATCCTCAACAGAATATGCCTCCATCTGCACGCCGTCTGCCACCATATTGTCTCCCTCAAAAATCGGAGTAACCCTGTACAGCACATGATTCTCTGTTTCCTTCACATAATCTGCCACCATATTTTCAAAAGGAAGCATCCCATCCACGTTCATATAGCGCGTACCCGTAATTAAATTCTTCTCATTGGCATTTTCCCCAGATAATTGGTAACCAATCAAATGACACCGATTATAAAGATATTTACCGTCCACATGCTCATATTTAACAGTCTGCCATCCAGTCGGCTTCACCTGACTAATACTCTCCCTCTCCCCCGTCGGCATCAAGTCCGCA
>CATLIP010000101.1 GCA_949957035.1 uncultured Lachnospiraceae bacterium | reverse complement strand
GATACCGCTTACAGTAGAAGTCCGTTCTCTGGAAAATGAATCATAGGCATGAATCAAAAACTCTTCGGACATTCCAATTCCATTGTCCTTTACGACGGTTTCCACAAAACAGCCGTCTTTTGTATTGCCCGGCAGCTCCCTAAGCAAAAGGTCAATGGCGCCGCCCTCAGGCGTATACTTCACAGCGTTACTCACCACATTCAGGAACACCTGGGAGTAATGCATGGTATCCACATACAAATCAGGATGTCTGATATCTAAGCTCACACTGCAGGCAATATTCTTTTTCTTTAATTCACTACTGAATATGGTACAGAGCTTATGGAAATTCTCCCTTACGTCCACCAGCTCTTCCTCGATGATGATTTTATGATTCTCGATTCTGGCAAGCTCCAGGATATTGTTAATCAGAGCCAAAAGCTGCTTAGACGAAACGTCAATATTTTCCAGATATTTTCTCTGCATATCAGGCTCATTGCTCTCCAGCGCAAAACTTGTAAATCCCAAAATCGCATTCATAGGCGTACGGATATCATGGGACATATTGAATAAAAATTCTGACTTTGCCTTATTCGCCTCCTCAGCCCTTTTTACTGCAATCTCAAGCTGTTCATGCTGCCTTTCCAACTCCTCCTTCTGAGCCTGAATCTGTTCGCTCATCTCAAGCTTCTTTGAGCTTCGCAGAAGGCTTTGAACCATACTGTTAATATGGGCGCTCAATTCATGAAACTCTTTGCTGTCCTGTACGTCCACCTTTGTCCTCAAATCTCCGTCCTGAATAGACCAAAGCTTTTCATTAATCCTTCTAATCTGGTCAATCACCGTCCTATCCATGGTATTCGTAACAGCAGAAACCAGAATCTTGGAAATCAGAAACAGCCCCGCCAAGAGCAGCAGCTCATTGACAACGATTGACTGAAAAAATTCAGAAACCGGCGATGCCCACACGATATAATTATCACCAATCTTTTTTGACAGGCAGAAATTAAGCGCCTGTTCCGTCTTTGCGTGAAATCCCTTGTCCGATTTCACCAGATCCATCCGAAACCCAACGTCGGCAACATCCTTTCCAACATCTGACACAACCGTTGCCCCTACCACCTTCTCCGTATTGGAATTAATGGCATAGAGCTGGTATCCGACTCCGGTCCGAAGGAGAGAGAAGATATACGACAATTCATTCTTCTGTGTCGCACGAAGCACATTGGAAGGTTCCATTCCGACTTGTACGATAAATCTTCCGTCATCGCTCCAAAGCGCTGAATACTGAACCAGCTTTCCCTCTGCCGTATTCGGCGTCGTCTCCTGCACAAGCTCCAACGACTTATCCTCAAGCAGCGGCTTAAAAAATCCAATCTGCTCCCCCGAATCAAACGAATACCCCAGATACTCCGGATGTGTTCCTGCAATGATTACACCTTTGGTATCAAAAATGTGGATTTCGTCCACCTCCACATCAGCAGCAATCTTCCTAAGCTCCTCCACATCATCCCTTGCATTGGGATTGTGTTCAAGAATATATGCCACCACCCTTGCATCATTCAGACACATGGCATTATACTCCTTCTGGACCAGTTCAAGCTCCCTGGAATTTTCCTCCAAAATCTGCCCGACCTGTTCAAATATCTGCTCCGCATTCATCCTTCCTATCCGGTGCTTGTTGAATATCTGTATCACAGTCGAAATAAAAAGTATAATCACCACCATAATCAGTGTAATCTTCTTCATATTCTTTACAACAATATTCTTAATGGTCAAAATATCCTCCCCTCCTTTCTTTTCCCCGTTGCCTATCTATCTTTATTTAAACCCAGTATACCTGTCTTTCCAAATAAAATCAACCCATTCGTCCGCTTCATAAATTCTTCTCCGTCATATACCGGAAATACGTTTCCCTGATAGCACGCCGCTCCCGGACCCGTATAGGAACGATATCTCCTGTTTCCATATGGAATACATCCTTCGCCGAATAGACCCGGTCCATATTCACAAGATAACTTTGGTGACAGCGCAAGAATGATTTTTCCGTCAGCTTTTCTTCCAGCTCATCCAACCGTCCATAATAATAAATTGTTTCTTTTACTGTGTGGATGGTCAGGCGGTTTCGGTTGCTTTCAATATACACAATCTCAGACGGTGCAAATGAATACACTTTACTCCCCTGACGCAAGGTGAGCATAACCGGGTCTTCCCGCTTAAACAGCCTTTGTAATAATTGACGCAGCTTCTTTTTCTCCAAAGGCTTCAACAGATAGCCTGCCGCATCCACTTCATATCCTTCTATTGCGAAGTCCTGGGTCATCGTTAGAAAAATAATCTCTGCTCTGTAGCCGGCAGTCCGAAGACGGCGCGCCGTCTCTATGCCGTCCAACCCTTTCATATAAATATCCAGAAAGATCAGATGAATATCTGTTTTCTTCTTTTCCCAAGCATCCAGCAAAGCATTACCGCTTCCGAATTTTATAAACCTGGCATCTGCATTAAAAGCTTCCAGTTCCTCTTTCAGTACAAGACACAATGACTCTCTGTCCTTTTGTACATCGTCACAAATTGCAATGTGGAACATGCAATACCTCCTCCTTCGTTTAGCGCAATCTTATTAATTATATAATTTTTCTTTTTCTCATAGAACAATACGGGAGATTTATCAGATTTCTCAGGAGAATTGACACAAAAGCCACATCTGTAAAATTCTCCTTCCACATTCAAAAAGGGGCCCCGAATAATCGGGAACCCCTCTCTTTACGCATATGATGCAAATTAGTCCTGTGGAATGATTTCTTTTTTATTATATGATCCACAAGCCTTACAAACTCTATGAGGCATCATTAACTCGCCGCATCTGCTGCACTTAACGAGATTCGGTGCGCTCATCTTCCAGTTTGCTCTTCTTTTGTCTCTTCTTCCCTTAGAAGACTTATTCTTTGGACAAATTGACATAGGTTACACCTCCTTAAAATTCTTAAACACATCACGGATAACTGACATTCTAGGGTCAAGACCTGTGTCTTCACAGTCACAAGTCCCTTCATTCAAGTTCTGACCGCATACGCTGCAAATCCCCTTACAGTCTTCGCTACACAGAATTTTCGTCGGCCACCCTGCTAATAACTCGTTGTAGATCAACTGTTCTACGTCAAAGTTATATCCGTCAATATAATTTGATTCGTCTAAATCATCTGCCGCCACAGCAGCCTCCGTATCCACACTTACCTTCCTGCTGAATGAAAGGGGAATCTTAACCTCCACATCCGCAAGACACCGGTCGCACGGAATCACAGCCCTTACTTCTCCCTTGCCCGAAATCTCTAAGGTCTTGTCCCCCGCATAGGCAATGCAAAGCGACAGTAAAGACTTCTTCACAAGCTCAAAACTTCCCGACTCACATCGAAATACATCCATCTCTACGGGAACTGACTGTTCTATTGTATTATGCTGTTCCGACAGAACGCTGGATAGGTCTAATATCATCACTAAACTCCTATTCACACCTAGACTATTATATCACGTAAAATGAATTTGTCAACACCTATCTTCTAAACTTTATACTAACGCAACGGTTTCGCGTGCGATTGCCAATTCCTCGTTGGTGGGGATTACCATAACCTTCACCTTAGAATCGGCTGTAGAGATTGCAATCTCTTCTCCGCGCTTCTTGTTCGCCTCTTCGTCCACGCTGATTCCCAGATATCCAAGATACTTAAGTACAGAAGAACGTACGGTTCCGGAATTTTCTCCAATACCTGCCGTAAATGCGATAACATCCACGCCGTTCATGGCCGCCACGTAGCTTCCTACGTATTTTGCGACACGGTATGCAAACACCTCCAAAGCAATCCTTGCCTCATTATTACCAGAATTAGCGCCTTCCTCTAAATCGCGGAAATCGCTGGACAAGTTGTTAGAAAGTCCAAACACACCGGACTTCTTATTCAGCATATTCATCAGTCCTGCAATATCCAGCCCTTCCTTCTTGGAAATAAACTCAAGAATCGCCGGGTCGATATCTCCTGAGCGAGTTCCCATCACAAGTCCCTCCAAAGGCGTCAGTCCCATAGATGTATCCACAGACTTGCCGTTCTCTACTGCACAGATACTTGCACCGTTTCCGAGATGGCACACAATGGTCTTTACCTGGTCATAGGGCTTCTCTGCCAGCTCTGCAGCCCTCTTAGAAACGAAGCTGTGACTTGTACCATGGAAGCCGTATCTTCTTACTTTGTACTTGTCATAGTACTCATAAGGAAGCCCATACATATATGCCTTCTCAGGCATGGTCTGATGGAAAGCAGTATCAAACACAGCTACCATCGGCGTTCCCGGCATTAATTTCTGGCACGCATTGATGCCAATCAGGTTCGCCGGATTGTGGAGAGGCGCAAGGTCATTACAGTCTTCGATTGCCTGCTTTACCTCGTCTGTGATTACTACAGAACTAGCAAACTTCTCTCCTCCATGTACCACACGATGTCCCACTGCTCCAATCTCGCTTAAGCTCTTCACAACGCCTGTCTGCGCATCCGTCAAAGCATCGATTACGAACTGAATTGCCTCTGTATGCGTAGGCATAGCCTTATCAGATTTTACCTTCTCTCCGCCTTCCGGCTGGTAAGTAAGGCTTCCGTCAATTCCGATTCTCTCGCAGAGTCCCTTTGCAAGAACCTTTTCCGACTCAGAATTGATTAGCTGAAATTTTAATGAAGAACTTCCACAGTTAATAACTAATACATTCATTTGTTTTACCCTCTCTTGTTTCATTTTTTGATTTCGCTTAAATGGCAAGATGTTATCCGTCTGCCATCTGCTTCTCTTACCGCTTTGCAAACAGTATAAATTAGTCTTCTGCCATGCACTGTACGGCTGTGATTGCTACAACGCCCTCGATATCCTGTGCGCTGCATCCCCTTGACAAATCATTCACCGGCGCTGCAATTCCCTGTGTAAGAGGTCCGTAGGCCTCTGCCTTCGCAAGTCTCTGCACCAGCTTATATCCGATATTGCCTGCGTCTAAGTCTGGGAATACCAACACATTGGCTTTTCCGGCTACCGGACTTCCCGGCGCCTTGGATGCGCCAATCTCCGGCACGATTGCCGCGTCTAACTGGAACTCGCCGTCAAGCAGCAGACCTTCCGGCGCATTCTCCTTGGCAATGCGTGTAGCCTCTAACACCTTGTCCACATCTGCATGCTTCGCGCTTCCCTTGGTGGAATGTGAAAGCATTGCTACAACCGGCTCTTTTCCGGTCAGGGTGCGGAAGGACTCTGCGGAAGACAGTGCGATTGCCGCCAGCTTCTCCGGATCCGGATTCTGCTCAAGACCGGAATCCGCGAAAATGAATGTTCCGTCGGCGCCCATGTCACAATCCGGCACTACCATCACGAAGAAGGCTGAAACCAGCTTGGTTCCCGGCTTCGTCTTCAATATCTGCAGACATGGCCTTAAGGTATCGGCTGTTGAATGGCACGCGCCGCTTACCATGCCGTCCGCATCCTTCATCTTCACCATCATTACACCGTAATAGAGATAGTTTGTCAGCAAAAGTTCTCTTGCCTGCTCCTGTGTCATTCCCTTCTTCTGCCTTAACTCCACAAGCTTCGCAATATAGGCATCCGTCTTCTCATTGGTAACCGGATCAACAATCGTAGCGCCGCTAATGTCAAATGAACCTTTGTTCTTGTCAATCTCTTCTTTGCTTCCCACCAGAACCAGATTCGCAGTCCCTTCCTTAAGTACGGCCTCGGCCGCCTCGTATGTTCTGATATCCTCAGTCTCAGGCAGCACAATCGTCTTCTTGTTTGTCTTGGCTTTTGCCTTGATTTCATCTATAAATCCCATGATTATAGACTCCTTTCCATATATTATCAATATTTTTATTATAATACAAAGAATCCTTACGGACAAGAGCTCTTCCTCAATCTTATGTGTATTTTTTCGTACATTGTTACAATATTTATAATGCAAACACTGCGCTTACAATGGCAAAATACACACTAATGGTGCTGATGTCCACCAGCGTGGATATTAAGGGCGTGGCCATAATTGCCGGGTCAAGTCCTACCTTCTCCGCTACCAGCGGTAAGGTACACCCTACCACCTTGGCGATAATAATCGTACACGCCATCGTAACCCCGATTGTAAACGCCATCATAGCATCTCCCTGTCCCATCAGCATGATACGAATACCATTCACCACAGAGAGAACCGCGCTGATACAGACGGCAATGCGTACCTCTTTCCAGATAACCTTCAAAATATCGGCAAACTCAATCTCCTCCACAGCAAGCCCCCGGATGACCAGGGTGGAACTCTGGGAGCCACAGTTGCCTCCCGTCCCTGTCAGCATCGGGATGAAGCCCGCAAGCTGAGGCATTACGGCAAGCGCGCTCTCATAGCTGTTCATAATCATCTGTGTCACTGTGGCTGAAAGCATCAGGAACATAAGCCAGGGAATACGGCTTTTCACATGCTCCATTACCGTCGTTCCAAAATAAGACTCTTCGCTGGGATGGACACCTGCCATGATACTGATATCCTCTGTGGTCTCCTCCTGCAGAACCAGCATGGCATCATCAACCGTAACAATTCCCACCATGCACATCTCATGGTCCACAATGGGCAGCGCAATAAGTCCATACTTGGTAATGGTCCACGCGACATCCTCTTGATCATCCGTAGTGCGGGCATAAAGCATATTCGTCTCCATGATTTCTTCGATTAATTTGGACTCACTGGTAGTCAAAAGCTCCTTTACATCCACCTGTCCGATGAGCTTCTTTTTCTCTGTTACGTAGCAGGTATAAATGGTCTCGCGATTCAGGCCTACCTGCCGAATCCTAAGAATGGCCTCAGCAACCGTCATCTCCTTGCGAAGCGCAATGTAATCTACATTCATCACACTTCCGGCGCTGTCATCGGGATATTGTAACAGAACATTAATCTGCTTACGCTTCTCCTCATCCGTAGCCATCAGAAGACGGTCCACCACATTCGCCGGCATTTCCTCCAGCACATCTACGGTGTCGTCCAGATACATCTCCTCCATGACCTCCTCAAGCTCGGAGTCTGTCAGTGAGTTGATGAGAAGCTCTCGTAAATCACTGTTCATATAGGTAAATGTCTCTGCCGCCTCTTCTTTTGCCAGAAGCCGGAATACGATTACCATCTGCTTCTGCTCAAACCCTTCCAGTATATCCGCCAGGTCAACCGGATACATATTGTTCTCTAGTTCTTCTTTCAGCTCTTTGTACTGACGTTCCTCCAACATCTTAAGAATCCGTTCTTCCGTCAATTCTTTCTTCTGCTCTTCTCCCCATTCTTCACTCATCATGTATCCCTCCTTCCTGACATATCATCCCCGCAAATGTATGATATCCGCCCTATTTCAACATGTATTTGCAAAAACATGCAGAGCAATCCGCGGCATTAAGGGTTCAAAATACCTTTTGACCCCAACATTTTAATATAGTATAATCAATTTCAGAAAGATATACAAGGAGATTCTTATGAAAATAGTCGGACTGATTACAGAATACAACCCGTTTCACAACGGACATCTATATCATATTGAGAAGGCAAAAGAGATTACAGGCGCGGATTATGTCATCGTTGTCATGAGCGGAAACTACGTACAGCGCGGCGCTCCCGCCATCATGCCAAAGCATCTGCGTACGGAAGTTGCTCTGGAAGCCGGAGTGGATATCCTGATGGAGCTGCCCGTATGCTACGCACTGGGAAGCGCAGAATATTTCGCCGCAGGAGCCGTGGATTTGTTTGAACAGCTTGGCTGTGTAGACTCCATCTGCTTCGGCAGCGAATGCGGCGATTACGGGCTTCTCGCAAGAGCGGCACACATCCTTGCCGATGAGCCTGAGGGATATAAACAGGCCTTAAAAGAGGCCCTGAAAAGGGGCAGCTCCTTTCCGCTGGCCCGCCAGACGGCGCTTAAGGAATACCTGCAGGACGACACACTGGACGCGGTACTCGAACAACCTAACAATATTTTGGGGATTGAGTACATCAAAGCCTTGTACCAAAGGCACAGTTCCATGAAATCCTACACCATTAAACGTATGGTTTCCGGCTACCATGATACAAGCCTTACCGGTTCCTACAGCTCTGCATCCGCCATCCGCAGGCTTCTAAGCTACGCCAGTCAGTCTGTAATGCTTGAAAAGGACGGCATGTTCGACGAACCTTCCATGCCCGAGGTCTTAAGCCGGTTAGAAGGTCAGGTTCCGCCCTCCTGCATCCGTATGCTGGAGGAGACACATGGAAGCCGCTACCCTGTATATGCCAATGATTTCTCGCTGCTTTTAAAATACCGTCTCTTGACCGAGACCAGAGACACTCTGACGGAATACCTGGATATCACCGAGGAACTGGCAAACCGCATCATTAACAACGCCAACGACTTTATTTCCTTCGACCAGTTCAGCGACCAGCTAAAGACCCGGGATATGACCCTAAGCCGCATCTGCCGCTGCCTGTTCCACATTCTGCTGAATATCCGAAAGGAGGACCTGCTAACTTATCAACAGCAGGGATACTGCCAGTATGCCCGCATCCTTGGTTTCCGAAAAGACGCCCGACGACTGTTTACTATGCTGAAAAACAGTTCCAACGTTCCTCTGATTACCAAGCTCACCCATACGGAGAA
>CATLIP010000100.1 GCA_949957035.1 uncultured Lachnospiraceae bacterium | reverse complement strand
TGTGAAGGATACGGGTATCGGTATGTCGCCTGAGTTCCAGGAAAAGATTTTTGATACATTTTCCAGGGAGGAAACGAAGGTACAGAAGATTGAGGGAACGGGCCTTGGCATGTCAATCACTAAGGTGATTGTGGATATGATGGGAGGAACCATCGAGGTTGAGAGTGAGCAGGGCGTGGGAAGCGAATTCCACATCGTGGTGGATTTTGAAAAGGCGCTCGTAGAAGAGGCGGATATGGTACTTCCTCCGTGGCGGCTTTTGGTGGTGGATAATAATGAAGAGTTGTGCCGCTCCGCAGCGTCTGCATTGAAGGAGATTGGCGTAGATGCAGAATGGGCGCTGAACGGAGAGCGGGCAGTTTGGATGGTTGAGGAGCACTACAGGAAACATACTGCTTATGACGTTGTGCTGTTAGACTGGAAGATGCCGGGGATGAACGGTTTGGAGACGACTAAGGCAATCCGGAAGATTGTAGGGGATGAACTCCCGATTCTCATTATTTCTGCCTATGACTGGAGTGATATTGAGGATGAGGCACGTGCCGCCGGAGCACATGGATTTATCTCCAAACCATTGTTTAAGTCTAATCTGTATCTGGGACTTAGCCGATATATGGAAGGCGGAGTTTTGGAAGAAAAGCAGACGGAGGATACGATACATTTCGAAGGGCTTCGTATTCTGCTGGCTGAGGATAATGAATTGAACTGGGAGATTGCACATGAGATTCTTACAGAAGCGGGATTTGAGGTTGATTGGGCAGAGAACGGGCAGATTTGTATCGATACATTCAGCCGGTCTGAACCGGGCTATTATGATGCGGTTCTGATGGATATCCGTATGCCTGTCATGAACGGGTATGAGGCGGCGAAGGCTCTGCGCGCCATGGAGCGGCCGGATGCAGACCTGCCGATTATAGCTATGACAGCAGATGCGTTTTCGGAGGATATTCAGCATTGTCTGGATTGCGGTATGAATGAACATGTGGCAAAACCGATTGACATACAGAAACTTATGAAGCTGTTAAAAACCTATTTGGAGTAGGATTAATATCAATAATTTATGAAGGCAGAAGATTGAGGAAGAGATTTCGATGAGTAAAAAGAAGAATATTTTTGAAATGAAAAAGATTTTGATCGTTGATGATTCGGAGATTAACCGTTCACTTTTATCGGATATGCTTTCTGATGAATATGAGATATTGGAGGCAGAGAACGGAATGGAGGCGTCAGCGATCCTGCATGACAGAGAGCAGGAGATTGCGCTGGTCCTGTTAGATATTATGATGCCGGTCATGGACGGTTTTGAGACGCTGGTAGTCATGAATAAGAATGGATGGATTAAGGACGTCCCGGTTATTATGATTTCCGCAGAAAATGTTCCGGCATATGTGGATCGTGCTTATGACTTGGGTGTACAGGACTATATCAGCCGTCCTTTTGATGAGCGTACGGTTCGACGGCGGGTAATCAACACAATCATTCTTTTTACCAAACAGAAAGAATTGTCCCATATGGTGACAAATCAGATCATGGAAAAAGAGAATGACAATAAGCTCATGATTGAGATTTTGTCTAATATTGTGGAGTTTCGTAATGGTGAGAGCGGTCTTCATGTTCTACATATTCGAATGTTGACGGAGCTGATCCTAAAATGGCTGATCAAGAAGAATCTGTATGGAATTTCTACAGAGGATATTTCGCTGATTTGTAATGCTTCGGCGCTTCATGATATTGGTAAGATATCTATCCCCTCTGAGGTACTTAATAAACCGGGGCGGCTGACGGATGAAGAGTACGAGATCATGCGGGAGCATGCGGCGGAGGGCGCCAGATTATTGAGTAATATACCATTTCGGGAGAATGAACCGCTGATTCGGTTAGGGTTTCAAATCTGCCGGTGGCATCATGAGCGTTATGACGGAAGAGGATATCCGGATGGTCTGGAGGGTGATGAGATTCCGATTGCCGCGCAGGTTGTGGCGTTGGCTGATGTGTATGACGCGTTGACCAGCAAGCGCGTCTACAAGGATGCATACTCCCATGACAAAGCTGTTGAGATGATTCTGAATGGCGAATGCGGCGTGTTTAACCCGACTCTCATGGAGTGCCTCAAGGAGATTTCGGGTGCGCTGAAAGAAGAGATGCGGGTGCGCTCCGAGGGCAAGAAGATGCAGGAAGAGGTATTGGATGCCGTGGAGCAGATGGTGGAGAAGGGAGAGCTGGATGTTTCGGACCGTACGCTCAAGCTTCTGGAGCGTGAGCGCGTCAAGTATCAGTTCTTTGCGGAGCTGTCTCAGGAGATTCAATTCGAATATACTGTGTCGCCTGAGATGCTGATTCTGTCAGAATGGGGTGCCAATTATCTGAATATGCCTGAGACGATTATGAGTCCGCGGAAGGACTATTTCGGTACGGATGTATTTACACAGAACGATTTTGAGCATTTGCTGAACAGGCTTGAGAAAACCACTCCTCAGGATCCTGTGGTGGAGGAGCGGTATGTGCTGAATATTAACGGGCAGGAACGGTGGAGCAAGGTCATTGCCCGCTCTATGTGGGGAAGCTGGGAACCGCCGGAGTATGTAGGCGCCATAGGAAAGATTGTGGATATCCATGAGGATATGGAGAAAATGAATCATTTGGAGGTGATGGCAGCCCACGATTCCCTGACGGGACTGTTAAACCATAAGGCGGCAAAATCTCAGATCATTGCCCGGCTTGCCGAGGATGAAGAAAAGAAGTTTATTCTGCTTGTGTTTGATTTAGACCATTTCAAATTGGCCAACGATACCTATGGACATCTGTTCGGTGATGAGGTACTTAAGTTTGTGTCTGATAAGCTGCGCACCAATACCAGGCCGGTTGATATCGTTGCACGTATGGGAGGGGATGAGTTTTTGATTTTCATGCCCTACAAGGATGAGACAGAGCCTCCTGTGAAGCGCATTTTCCGTCTGCTGTCTACGCGGTATGAGAAGTTCAATATCAGTGTCAGCATGGGGATTGCTTGTGCGAAGGACTGCGGCGGTAACTACGATACCTTGTTCCATATGGCGGATGAGGCATTGTATGAGGTCAAGAGAAGCGGAAGGAATAATTATTGTTTTTACCATAAATAAAGTGTTCTAAAAAGATAGGAGGAGAATCACAATGACTGTAAAAGAATGTTACGAAGCGATGGGTGCAGACTATGAGGATGTGTTGGGCCGACTCCGGAAGGATGAGAGAATCCAGAAGTTCGTGCTGAAATTGTTGAATGATAAGAGCTATGAACTGCTAATCAATTCCATGGAAGCCGGAGATATGAACGAAGCATTTAGGGCGGCACATACGCTGAAGGGTGTGTGCCAAAACCTGTCGATTACGGCTCTTTATCATTCTTCGGCCGAACTGGCCGACCGTTTGAGAGACGGTAAGGAGTATGGTGAGGATGTAGTGCCGCTTTTAGAGCAGGTTAAGAAGGATTATGCGCTTGCAATGGAATGTATCCAGAAGCTGGCGTAACAGAGTATACGTTCGGCGTACTGTTTCAATGTGATATGAGGCGGTATACCGGACGTATTTTTTTGCCATTGGTAATAGCACAGTAATGGAAATGAAACTTAGAGCACACTCTGTTGCAAGAACAATCAAGGAAACTGGGATAAAATCCACAATTTTTGTATGTAAATGAAGGAAAAGAAAAGTAAAATTGCAGAAATTTTAAAAATGTATAAAAAAAACTTGTGTTCCGGACAAAAAACATTTAAAATGAGAGAGAAAAATCAGATACAGGAGGTAGAAAGGTATGTCATATGTTGATGAAGTCCTGGAGAAGGTAGTGGCGAAAAACCCTGCTGAACCGGAATTCCACCAGGCAGTAAAGGAAGTATTGGAATCATTGAGAGTGGTGATTGAGGCGAATGAAGAGAAGTTCAGGAAAGACGCCCTGCTTGAGAGATTGGTAGAGCCGGAGAGACAGTTTAAGTTCCGCGTACCCTGGGTAGACGATAAGGGACAGGTTCAGGTGAATACAGGTTATCGTGTACAGTTTAACAGCGCGATTGGTCCATACAAGGGAGGACTGCGTCTTCACCCGTCTGTGAATCTTGGAATCATAAAGTTCCTGGGATTTGAGCAGATTTTCAAGAACTCCCTGACAGGTCTTCCGATTGGCGGAGGAAAAGGCGGTTCTGATTTTGATCCGAAGGGCAAGTCAGACAGGGAAGTGATGGCTTTCTGCCAGAGCTTTATGACAGAACTTTGTAAATATATCGGCGCAGATACGGATGTTCCGGCAGGAGATATCGGAACGGGAGCGAGAGAGATTGGTTATATGTTCGGCCAGTATAAGAGAATACGCGGTTTATACGAGGGTGTTCTGACCGGAAAGGGCTTAAGCTATGGCGGTTCTCTTGCAAGAACGGAGGCTACAGGCTACGGGCTTTTGTATCTGACTGAGGAGATGCTTAAGCTGAATGGAAAAGAGCTGGCAGGCAAGACGGTTGCGGTATCCGGTTCCGGAAATGTAGCGATTTATGCGATACAGAAGGCGCAGGAACTGGGAGCGAAGGTTGTGACGGCCAGCGATTCCACCGGATGGGTATATGATTCGGAAGGAATTGATGTGAAAGCGTTGAAGGAGATTAAGGAAGTCAACCGGGCAAGGCTTACGGAGTATAAGAAGTATCGTCCGAACTCTGAATATCACGAGGGACGCGGCGTATGGTCCGTAAAGGTGGATGTGGCTCTCCCATGTGCGACGCAGAATGAACTTCATCTGGATGATGCGAAGCTGCTGGTAGAGAATGGATGCATGGCTGTTGCAGAAGGTGCGAATATGCCGACAACTCTGGAAGCGACAGAGTATCTGCAGGAGCATGGCGTTCTGTTTGCACCGGGGAAGGCCGCCAATGCCGGCGGCGTGGCAACCTCTGCTCTGGAGATGTCTCAGAACAGCGAGCGCCTGAGCTGGACATTTGCAGAGGTGGATGCAAAGCTTAAGGATATTATGGTGAATATCTGTCACAATATGATTGATGCCGCCAAGCGTTATGGCGCAGAGGGCAATTATGTGGTTGGAGCGAACATCGCAGGATTTGAGAAGGTTGTAGAGGCGATGACAGCCCAGGGAGTGGTATAACAGAATACCCCGCAGGTGAATAATCTGCGGGGTATTTTTAAGATTTTATGCAGTTTTGATAGTAACATGACTTCTTTTTGGACAAGTTACATAAAAATAGGAAAACCACTTGAATTTTTATACCAGATTTAGTACAATTATTACCAGTTGAGGATTATTTAACAATCTATACGTTAAAGGCTTCACAATCAATAGGACTGCGTAAACAGTTAATAAAACTTTAGGAGGAATTAATCATGGCAGTAAAAGTAGCGATCAATGGATTCGGACGTATCGGACGTCTTGCATTCAGACAGATGTTTGGAGCAGAGGGATATGAGGTTGTGGCAATCAACGACCTGACATCTCCTAAGATGCTTGCACACCTGTTAAAGTATGACTCTTCACAGGGCAGATACGCTTTATGTGACAAGGTAGAGGCAACAGAGGACTCTATTATTGTTGACGGCAAAGAGATTAAGATTTATGCAAAGGCTAACGCTGAAGAACTTCCATGGGGAGAACTGAAGGTAGACGTTGTTCTTGAGTGTACAGGTTTCTACACATCTAAAGAGAAAGCTTCCGCACATGTTAAGGCAGGTGCAAGAAAAGTTGTTATCTCCGCACCGGCAGGAAATGACCTTCCTACTATCGTTTACAATGTAAATCATGACAAGCTGACAGCAGAGGATACCGTTATCTCCGCAGCTTCCTGTACGACAAACTGTCTGGCGCCAATGGCTAAGGCTTTGAATGATCTTGCAACTATCAAGTCAGGTATCATGTGTACAATCCACGCTTATACAGGCGATCAGATGACCCTTGACGGACCGCAGAGAAAGGGTGATTTGAGAAGATCACGTGCGGCAGCGGTTAATATCGTACCTAACAGCACAGGCGCAGCTAAGGCAATCGGTCTGGTTATTCCGGAGCTGAACGGAAAACTGATCGGAGCTGCTCAGAGAATTCCTACACCTACAGGTTCAACAACGATCCTGACAGCAGTTGTTGAAGGCAATGTAACAGTTGATCAGATTAACGATGCTATGAAGGCTGCTTCTAACGAGTCCTTCGGATACAACACAGACGAAATCGTATCCAGTGATATCGTTGGTATGAGATACGGCTCATTGTTCGATGCTACACAGACAATGGTTTGCCCATTAGACAACGGAACAACAGAGGTTCAGGTTGTATCATGGTATGACAATGAAAATTCTTACACAAGCCAGATGGTAAGAACAATCAAATACTTCTCTGAATTAGCATAATTCTGGAATACCCAAAGGGTCCGGTCTGATTAAGGACCGGATCCTTTTTCGATATGCAGGGTATACTGGGTATATGGGAAAATATGCAGCGTATTTTAGAAAGAAAGGGGAAAGCTGCCCTGCAGAATATCTGACAGGTATTCTGCGGCATATGGGCAGCGGATATTTTTACATGCTTAATAAAAAATCAGTAGATGATATCAATGTAAAAGGAAAAAGGGTGCTTGTAAGATGCGATTTTAACGTACCGCTTATTGACGGGAAGATTACAGACGAGAACCGTCTGGTTGCAGCGCTTCCGACAATCAAGAAGTTAATCGCTGACGGAGGAAAGATTATTCTTTGTTCACACCTTGGAAAACCAAAAGGAGAGCCGAAGCCTGAGTTATCTCGTGCGCCGGTGGCGAAGCGTCTGTCCGAACTTCTTTCTCAGGAGGTGAAGTTTGCAGCCGATGCAGAGGTTGTAGGTGAGAACGCAAGGGCTGCCGTAGAAGCCATGAAGGATGGAGAAGTGGTACTTCTTGAGAACACCCGCTACAGAATCGAAGAGACAAAGAACGGCGAGACATTCAGCAAGGAGCTTGCTTCCCTGTGCGATGTATTTGTCAACGATGCCTTTGGAACTGCACACCGTGCGCACTGTTCCAACGTGGGCGTGACACAGTTTGTTGATACCGCTGCAGTAGGTTACTTAATGCAGAAAGAGATTGATTTCCTTGGAAATGCAGTGAACAATCCGGAGAGACCATTTGTTGCAATTCTTGGCGGAGCGAAGGTATCCAGCAAGATTTCTGTAATTGAGAACCTTCTTGATAAAGTTGATACCCTGATTATTGGAGGCGGAATGTCTTACACATTCTCTAAGGCAGAGGGCGGAAGCGTGGGAGGCTCTCTTCTTGAGTCAGATTATTGTGAGTACGCTCTGAACATGCTGAAAAAGGCAGAGGAGAAGGGTGTGAAGTTACTGCTTCCCGTTGATACGGTGATTGCGGATGATTTCTCCAATGATGCAAACAGCAAGGTTGTGAAAGCGGGCGAGATTCCGGATGGCTGGCAGGGACTTGATATCGGACCGGATACTGTAAAGATTTTCTGCGACGCGGTACAGGATGCCAAGACGGTTGTTTGGAATGGACCGATGGGCTGCTTTGAGATGCCGAAGTTTGCCAATGGTACGGAGGCAGTTGCAAAGGCTCTGGCAGATACAAAAGCTACGACGATTATCGGCGGCGGCGACTCAGCAGCGGCAGTGAACCAGTTAGGATACGGGGACAAGATGACGCACATTTCAACAGGCGGCGGCGCATCGCTTGAATTTTTGGAAGGCAAGGAATTACCAGGCGTAGCGGCTGCAAACGATAGGTAAAAAGCCTGGCGTTTACCTAGAGAGGCGAACATACCGGTATAAAGAAAATATTATATAAGGAGATTTTATATCATGGCAAGAAGAAAAATTATTGCAGGCAACTGGAAGATGAACAAGACTCCAAGCGAGGCAGTTGCATTAGTTGAAGAATTAAAACCATTAGTAGCAAATGACGAGGTTGACGTAGTGTTCTGCGTGCCTGCAATTGACATTGTTCCGGTTGTTGAGGCAGCTAAGGGAACCAACATTTCGGTTGGAGCAGAGAATATGTATTTCGAGGAGAGCGGCGCTTACACAGGTGAGATTTCTCCCAACATGCTTGTGGATGCAGGCGTAAAGTACGTTGTTCTCGGACATTCCGAGAGAAGAGAATACTTTGGTGAGACCAATGAGGATGTAAACAAGAAGGTTTTGAAGGCTTTCGAGCATGGCATTACTCCGATTATGTGCTGCGGCGAGAGTTTGGAGCAGAGAGAGCAGGGCGTGACCATGGATTTCATCCGTCAGCAGGTGAAGGTTGGTTTCCAGAATGTAACGGCAGAGCAGGCAAAGACGGCCGTAATCGCGTATGAGCCGATTTGGGCCATTGGAACCGGTAAGACGGCTACGACGCAGCAGGCTCAGGAGGTCTGCGCAGGAATCCGCGCATGTATTGCAGAGGTGTATGACGACGCTACAGCAGCAGCAATCCGTATTCAGTACGGCGGGTCTGTCAATGCAGCGACAGCAGCGGATCTGTTTGCACAGGCTGATATTGATGGAGGCCTTGTAGGAGGCGCTTCTTTGAAGGCTGATTTTGGCAAGATTGTTAACTATAAGTAGATATTAAAAGAATAGTTATAATGGGCTGTCTGATCAGATAGGTATCTGGCTAGGCAGCCTTATCTATTCCAAGCTTATCTTTGAGCCTGTAAATTTTCTTTATTCTATTTCACCCAATAATTGATATCTATGATATAATAAAAATCAGGTTGATAATTTTAGAGTTCTTAACATAAGGAGAAGAGGTATGG
>CATLIP010000099.1 GCA_949957035.1 uncultured Lachnospiraceae bacterium | reverse complement strand
CCATAGTTTCCGCCATATGAAAAACTGCCTGGCTGTTGACCTGCTCCTCAAGATATGGTATCACATGACTGCGAATCCGATTCCTTGTATAATCATCCGTAAGGTTTGACTCGTCCGTACAATAAGATATTCCCCGATTTTCAAGATATGATTCAATTTCCTCCCTTTTCAGGCATAAAAGAGGACGAATCCAGACCCCGGCGGCCGGCGCAATCCCTCCAAGCCCCCGAAGCCCGCACCCCCGGCATAGATTCCAGACCAGCGTCTCCGCATTGTCATTCTGATGGTGGGCAAGCGCAATCTTCGTGCCGCCTGCCTCTTCTAACACCTTGAGAAATATTTCCCGCCGGACATCCCTCCCCGCCTCTTCCAGTGTCAGACCGTTTGCCCTTGCATATCCTCTCACATCCTCATGAAATATACGTAGCTCCACCCCTTGTTCCTCACATACCTCCTCCACATATGCCGCATCCTCATCTGCCGAGTCTCCCCTCAGCCCATGGTGCACATGTACGGCAACTACAGAAAATCCTGCCTCCCGGCTTAACTCTATAAGCATGAAAAGAAGGCATATGGAATCTGCACCTCCCGATACGCCTGCTATTACCCTATCCTTTTCATCCAACATCTGATAACGCCGGATATATTCTTTTACCCGCTGATACATAAATTTATCCTTCTGCTTAGTTCTGTATACATATTAATATAGAAAACATTGTAATAAATATATATAAATCTTTTGTAAAAAGCAAGTATTTTACATATCAAAAAATAATCTTACCGGCTTTACAGTTTCCATATTCCAATCACCAGCACCGTCATATCATCCACAGGCGCCTCCTCCGTCCATGCCAATACCTGTTCCAGAATATGATGCGCCAGTTCCTTCGGATTCACAATATCTGCATCCTTTATAAATTTCCGCATCAGTGTCTCCTGTTCCCCTACGGGCAAGGCGTCTAATACACCGTCCGTCACCATAATCACATAATCCCCCGACTCAAGCTGCCTCTTTACAGGCTCTAGCTCCAGCTCCCGGATTACCCCCACAGGTAGCGACGTAGAAGTAATCGTCTCCACCTCGCTCTTCCTTTTGATAAATGTAGTAGAAGCTCCCGCCTTGACAAACTCACAGGTTCCGCTGTACAAATCGAACAGACTGGCGTCAATCGTGGAAAACCGCACCTCCTCCCGGGCAATCACCAACGCCGTATTCATCAGTTGGATTGCCATTGTGACGGGAAATCCCGCTTCTAAAAGCTCTTCTAACATCTCCACCACCATCTTGCTCTCCTTGAAGGCTTCTTCCCCGGAACCCATGCCGTCTGACAGGGCAATCCCCTTTTTTCCCCCCGGAAGGTCCGTCATGAGAAAGGTATCCCCAGAAATCTTCGCACACCCCTTCCCAATCTTTGCCACTCCCTGAAGCGTATGGTATCTGGCGCTCTCCACGCATGCCACCGTACAATACTCCTCCCCCACAAGAGGACGTTCCCCCATTTGGGGAGTCATCGTCCTGCCTGTACAAGATCCCACGACAGACGCCAGCTCCTTGGTTGCAATCATATGCCCCTTCATGGATTTTACCGTCAGATGTATCTCATATTTTCCCTGGGCCGTCATATAGAATACAGAGGACAACATTCTGGCCCCGCCTTTGCGAAGTTGGGTCTTTAACCGCTTTTCCAGATGCTCGTCCTCAAAAATTCCTGCGTCCAGCTCTCGCGTCGTATGCTGAATCATTTCCGCAAAACGGTTTAGCTGCTGCGCATACCCTTCCCGATTCTCCACAATCTTGTTATTCCACATCATAATCTTCTTGGCATTCTCAAAGGTCTCCAGGGTCTCCCGTAAAAATCTGGGTGCCCTGATACAGCGCTTCTGCAGACTCCGTTTCAATTCCACACTCAGCTCTGCGCCGAAATCCTCAACCGTACAGAGAATCTCATATAACATCTGATATGTATGCAGCCTGTTCTCCCCCATGCACCATTCCCGCTTTTCGCAATTCTCACAAACCTTATCCGTAACCTTCTGGAACATCTCCTCGACCTCATCCTTGGAAAATGTTCCCTTATAATCCTCCAATGTAAGAAATGTTTTTGACAAATGCACCAAAGAATCCGCAAACTTGTCCATCTGTACGACATATGGATTGATAAATGCCGTCTTTTCCTTTATTTCCACCATTCTTTGCTCCCCTTTCAACGGTTTTCAGACATAATTTTCAAAAAATAAAAAATAAAAAGCCTTAGGAACACATCCTAAAGCTTATCCTCTGTCCATTATTTTTCTTTCAGTATAATCTCGTTCTCGTGAACTAACCCCAGTTTCTCCCGCGCAACGTCTTCCACATACTGGTCTGTTCCCACGTACTCACGAAGCTCCTCAATCTCTTCGGCGCGCGCTTTCTCTTCCTCAATCTGCTGTTCCAAATCCTGCTCCTGCCCTAAGTACTCCTTCTCCTTGGACTTAAGCGAAATACTATTAACCGACACAACCGCAAACAAAAGCATAACGACCGCGCTGACCGCCAGCACGCTCCTCTTATGACGCTGCATACGTCTCTTGCGATGCCTCTTCGGACGTCTCCTCTTTGTATCACCCATATAATTTTCACCCTTATTCACAGGCGCCCCTGCCCGTTATACTCACCCTTATTTCATTCCTATCTTAACTTTTTTCTTCTTTTTTATCAAGTCCTTGACGCAAATCTTTTTCTTTCCTGCCGTAAATCTTTTTGAGCAGTTTTTCCTCCCTGCCTAGAAAAACCCACATCAAAATCACTCCAAGCCCAACACCTAGTATAAAATACCAACGAATACTACCATCGCTTGTATGGTAAATCTGCACAAACATATAGATAGCAGAACCCAGCCAGAAAATCATATCCTCAATGCCGATTGCAGCAAGGGTATGGCTGACAATCCTGCGAAAACAACGAATGCACTGATAGACGAGCCTCACAATTGCACCGGACACCACTGCCGACAGAAACACCATCATTTCTTCCCTGATTCCCGGCATAACATCACCTGAACAGCTTCGAGAACAGGTTCTCCTGCTGCTTTGCGTGCGCCTGGACATCTGAATAGGCGACACTGTCAATATTTCCCGAGAGATCTACTTCTCCCTTTTCCACACTTAACCGGTTGACGTGCAAGTCCGTTCCCTTCACCATCATCATCCCCTGTTCTGTCTCCAGAAGGATTTCATTCAGGTCAAAAGATAACACGTCAATCACCCCGGTCACCATACTGGTCTTCCGATTATTGATTACCAGCTTATGATTTTTCTGTATGGTTCTTTCTTCCATGCGCTTCACAACCTTTCTTAATAATCATATGAAAGGCTGCTGCCAAATATTACAAATATTTGAACAAGTCTTTTGCTTCTTCCTTCTTTGTGGTGTCTTGAATGTCTAAAACCTCCACTTTTACGGTTTTCGTCCCTAACTGAATCTCGATTACGTCTCCCACCTTCACCTTCACAGAAGCCTTCGCCACCTGTCCGTTGACGGTCACACGTCCCGCGTCACACGCCTCATTTGCCACGGTCCTGCGCTTAATCAGGCGTGACACCTTCAAAAATTTGTCTAATCTCATGAATCATTTCCCTTTCTGTAAGTTATTTCCCGTATAAACGATATACGAACTCTTATACAACAAAAAAGATGCCCGGAGGTCTCATCCGACCCCCGCAGCATCCTAATCCCCATGTCAGTCCCCGTCACGGAATAAGCTTTCCACTTCATCCGAATCTAACTCCATCCCGTACCGGTTTCCTATACAAAATGAATTACTCGTTGACAGCGTCTTTCAGTGCTTTACCGGCTTTGAACTTTGGAGCCTTGCAAGCCTCAATCTTCATTGTCTCTCCAGTCTGTGGATTTCTTCCCTCTCTTGCCTCTCTCTTGCTCACTTCAAAAGTTCCGAATCCAACTAACTGAACCTTATGCTCTTTCTTTAATTCATCTGTTACCACATCGATAAAAGCCTTTAACGCTTTCTCAGCATCCTTCTTGGATAATTCTGCCTGATCAGCAATCGCTGCCACTAATTCTGTCTTGTTCATGGATAATTTCCTCCTCTTGTCTACATATAGAATCCCTTATTTTATTCTATTATCTATTATGCGGTCCCCATACAATTATCGCATAAAGACCTATAGATACAGTTATAACTGCTTTCCCGGTAAATGTCAAGGCAAATTCTTGGGTTTTCACCGTATTTTCAGCTATTTTCAAGGTTTTCGGGACTTCTACAGCATCTTGTTAATCATAGACACAACCTCTTCTCCAAGCTTTGCTGATTTTTCATCTGCATCCGTAAGTGAGCTTCCCTTAATACCATAGTAGAATTTCACTTTTGGCTCCGTTCCGGACGGTCTAACACATAACCATGCGTCGTCTGTCAGGTCATAATACAGAACGTTAGACTTCGGCAAACCGGTACCTGTCACTTCACCTGTGGCAGCATCCTTGATTGTCTCAGCCTGATAATCTCTTGCCTTCACAACCTGATATCCACCAACCTCCGTAGGCGGATTCTTGCGCAGCGTCTCAAGAATCTCCTGAATCTTCTGCAGACCTTCGATTCCCTTCAGCGTGATAGACTGAATATCATCCTTATAATAGCCATACTTGTCATACATGTCCACCATTGCATCCCACAGTGTCTTGCCCTGGGTCTTATAGTAAGCCGCAGCCTCACACAGCGCCATAGTCGCAACAATCGCGTCCTTATCCCTTGCATGGGTTCCAATCAGACAGCCGTAGCTCTCCTCAAATCCAAAGAGATAGGAGCCCTTGCCCGTGGTCTCAAATCCAAGAATCTGCTGCCCGATGAACTTAAATCCTGTCAAAACTTCAATCAAACCGATTCCATAGCCCTTCGCAATGGCATCCGCCAGATTGGACGTAACAATCGTCTTGATGAGATAACCGTCATCAGGAAGGCCCTTCAATGCCTTGCGCTGTCCAATCTCATAATCTGCAAGAAGACAACCGGACATATTACCGGTCAGCACCTTGTACTCGCCCGACTTAGCATCCTTCACGTACACACCAAGACGGTCTGCGTCCGGATCTGTGGCAAGCACCACGTCCGCGTCCACTTCCTTCGCAAGCTTAAGTCCCAGTTCGAAGGCCTCCTTTGCCTCTGGGTTCGGATAAGAAACCGTCGGGAACTCGCCGTCCGGAAGCTCCTGCTCTTTTACAACGTATACATTCTCAAAACCAAGTTCCTTCAAAATCCGCCTTGCCGGAATATTTCCGGTTCCGTGGAGCGGACTATACACAATCTTGAGTTCCTTCCCCACTGCATCGATAGAATCCTGATGGATAACCTGCTTCTTAAGCTCTGCTATGTAACCATCGTCCACTGCCGCGCCGATTACTTCATACATACCTGCTGCCTTCGCATCCTCAAGCCCCATGGTCTTGACCGTATTGTAATCCACAACCGCCTTCACTTCATCCATGATGCCCTTATCATGGGGCGGCGTAATCTGGGCGCCGTCCTCCCAGTATACCTTATACCCGTTATACTCCGGTGGATTGTGGCTTGCCGTAATGTTAATCCCGGCGATACAGCCAAGGGAGCGCACTGCATAAGACAACTCAGGCGTCGGGCGCAGAGACTCAAACACGTACGCCTTAATCCCATTAGCTCCAAGGCAAAGGGCAGCCTCGTCTGCAAATTCCGGAGACATCCGGCGGGAGTCATATGCGATTGCAACTCCTTTCTTCTGTCCGTCCTTGCTGATAATATAGTTCGCAAGACCCTGCGTAGCCTTCCTTACCGTATAAATATTCATACGGTTCGTCCCTGCACCGATGATTCCCCGAAGACCGGCCGTCCCAAATTCTAAATCCTTATAGAAACGTTCCTTGATTTCGTTATCATCCTCTGCTATGCTTTTTAATTCTTCCTTTGTTGCTTCATCGAAGTATGGATCGTTCAGCCATCCTTCATATCTTTCACGGTATTCCATTTTTGTACCTCCTGTCCTTAATGACTCTATTATACACCAGGAAGCTACAAATGAAAAGAAAATATCTCTTCTAAAAACCTCTTCTTTTCTTCTGTCTGCCGGATAGCCATGCTAAGTTTCTCAATACTCTTCGCAGAAATCCATGCCTTGTTGGAATGATAGTAGGAATTTGCGACCTTCCAGAATTTTTCCGGGTAAATAAGCCGTATTTTGAGATATTCCATCTCCTCCATTGAGAGTGGACGGATTGCAGAATAAGCATTCAGCATATTATCGCCAAGTCGGACCTTCCACCCCTGTTTCTCCATTACCTTCCGCAGAAAATAGTACATATCCTCCACCTGTACATCCCTCTTGAATTTCTCAAAGTTTGTGACCGCAATCTGACTCGGCTCTTTTCTATATGTATGTTCTCCCATAAGCATCAGAATATTGTGGTAGTTGTACTCCCCGTGGGTCATACATCCCTTCTCCACACTTTCCCGGTAAATCTTGTCGTAACCTGACTCTTCTAATTCATGGATGGCACAGTCCGCCCACTGGTACATTTGCTCAAAATATTTCAGAAAAGCAGACTCAAACTCTCCCTTGGGTGATATTCCACGCATGAATTTCCGCACCTTCTTTAACTCCCGGTTATGCCGAAGATATTCCTCCCCCAAATGGGCCCCCGGAGCCACGCTGTGTGTAAAGCGTCTGCACATCAGCACATGCAGCTTCGCAAGGTTGCCTGACGCCGCAAGTAATTCCGCTGGTTTCTTAATATCGCACTCCCGCCCCTGGAACCAAGATTTCAGTAAATACTGGCTTCCGTCTTCCGATACAGCGAGATATCCTCCTTCCTTCGTCCGTATGATTCTGTCCGTCCGAGTATATCCCTGGGCGTTCAGATACTCATGCAACTCATACAACGCAGGAATACGCTTTTCTGATACTTTTACTTCCTTCAGCAGCAGAAGCCCCTGGTCTGAGTCGCATAAAACAGCACCCCTGGTCTTGCGGGTGCCGCTGACTTCTACATCATACTGTTCTAATACATTTAGTTCATACTCCTGCATATCCATCCCCTGCACTTACATTACATATTCTCTCTAACGTATGACGGGGGATGAAGAAATATGCTTACTTTGTCTCATCTCTTTCCTCATCCGGTACTGCGTTTATAACAGATACCAACTCCAATAGTTTCTCTTTCTCATTCCACTGCGGCTCCTCAATGACCCGTTCCAATAATTGGTTCAGACAAGCTCCAATCTCCTTCCCCGGCTTCATTCCAAGAGCCACCAAATCCTTCCCGGATACGGCAAGCTGCTTTAGCGTTACACACTGTTTCTCCTTTATAATCTCCCGGTATAACGCCTCAATCTCATCCAGATTCTTTATCTTCTCATCACGCCGGTACATGCTCTGCGCTAAGACGTCCGCACGACGGACTTCCATATAGTAAGGGAATATATCTTCCCCAATCTGGTTCATTGCACGGCGTACATTCTTCGCCGCCGCAGGCATCCGGTAGTCATGGTAACAGACCAGCCTTGTTACTTTATTCAGTGTGTCATTGTCGAATTTCAGCCTTTTCAGCACATCTTTTGCTATTATCTGGCTCTCTGGGGCATGCTTTTTAAAATGCGCCACTCCTTGCTCATCCACCGTCTTTCGCGCAGGTTTACCCATGTCATGCAGCAGCATCGTAAGTCTTAGCGCCTTATCCGCCCGGATATTTTTCATAGCATGAAGCGTGTGCTCCCCCACGGAATATATATGGTGGGGCGTTTCCTGTCCGGTGGCCATGATACGGTCAAATTCCGGCAGGAATACCCGAGTAACGCCCAATTCGTACGCATCCCTTAAAAGCTCCGGCCTATCCGACGTAATCATTTTCACAAGCTCCACCTGAATCCGTTCCGCACTGATTTTCCCAAGGGTGGGGGCAAGCTCCCCCATCGCCCGCCTTGTATCCTCCTCAATGCCGAAACCAAGCTGTGCCGCAAAACGAAGTCCTCTCAGGATTCTAAGGGCATCCTCCAAGAACCGCTCCTTTGCATTTCCCACGCACCGGATTATATGTGCCTGAATATCCCGTATTCCGCCGAAGATATCCACCAGCCCGTCCTTCTCATTATATGCCATGGCATTGATCGTGAAATCCCTTCTTCGCAGGTCTTCCCGCAGGCTGCGGGTGAACGTCACCTCCTTGGGGTGGCGGCTGTCCTCGTACTCCCCGTCAATCCGGTAGGTCGTCACCTCAAAGCCTTCCTCCCCCATGAGTACCGTGACTGTCCCATGCTGGATTCCTGTATCAAACGTCTTACAGAACAGCGCTTTCGTTTCCTCAGGCGTCGCCGACGTAGTGATGTCCCAGTCTTCCGGTTCTCTTCCAAGGACGGAATCTCTGACGCAGCCGCCCACTGCATATGCCTCGTATCCGTGATTTTGTAATATGGTAATAATCCTGTCTACTCTCTCAGGCAGTTCGATTCGTAGATTTTCCACAATATCCCCTCCAAGTCTCTCTTATCTCAGCCGCGCCTGTTATACCTTAATGGACGAAGTCCACCCGCCCGCAGGGCATGCATTACGGTATTCCCTTGGGTATTCATTATCATACCCAAAGGACGTCCCTTAATGCACGCCGCTTATGGACTTACGGACTTTGTCTGTCAATGTATAATAATATAATATGAAAATATGTGGAAATCAACTATATTCTATTACGGAAATAATCTGCATATGGTAGAAGTAAAAGCCATAAGAAGGTGCAGTAAATGTTGAACTACCTATGGGCGGGTATGATCTTGATTGGGATTATCTTTGCCGCTTTTACCT
>CATLIP010000098.1 GCA_949957035.1 uncultured Lachnospiraceae bacterium | reverse complement strand
CTTGCTGTCCCGAAGCTTCAGGAGAAATTCCTGAGTGCCTCCCTCAAGCTCCTGATCGAGAGGGAAATCCATATTGATGAGGTTCTTCCCCAGGGAGCCGGACAAGGTATGTTTGAAAATGTCAAAGTATTTGAAAGCCTCTTCCTCCGGCAGGGACAGGAAGGCTTCCTTGAGTTCCGTTTTCTTTTCTTTTTCATGGTCCACATAACAGCCGCAGATACGTGTGATGGCACAGTTCTCCGGAGTAAATTGTTTGCGGATTTCAAGCACTTCTTTCTTATTCATATTATTTACACTCCCCTTTCAGAAACTTCTCCAATCTTAGCATATTTGAGGCAGTTTTACAAGAACCCTGTCGGGACATGGGAAACGGGGAGTAACAGCGAAGCCGTAGGTGAACTGTCACAACGGGTATTGAAAGAAAATGAAGATGCCGCACATTATCTAGAATTTTTTATATATTATTTTATAAAAGAGTAGGAGAAGAAAGAAAATGGAGGAAAAAAAGAAAACAATTGCGAATAACTGTAACTTTGCCGGGATGCGCCCTGCTATGGCTGACCTGCCTTATCCGTCGATTCAGGTATGGGGAAGGAATCCGGCATACGCTAACCTGCTGACCATCGATTATTGCGGGCAGACATCCGAATTATCTGCAATCATGCAGTATATTAATAACGAAAACCGTCTCTCGTATGAGAATTGTTCTGTGGCGCGGACCTTGCTTAGCATCGCCATGGCGGAAATGATGCATTTGCAGAAGCTGGGAGAATTAATCGTACTCCTTGGCGGAAATGTGAATTATACGGCAAAGCACCGGAATGGGGCGAAACGGATGTGGACGCCTGAGTACCTGACAATTCCGGAGCATGCCGCCAAGATGCTCCAGGCGGATATTGCGGCGGAAAAGGATGCAATCGAACAGTACCAGATGCATATCAAGATGATACAGGATGACTGTGTGGACGCTGTGCTGGCAAGGATTATCAAGGATGAGGAGTATCATATTATGCTGCTTCGGAACCTTCTGGAAGAATTGTAGAAGAATAGAGTGGGCTTTTGTACCTGCTATGATAATAACCGCTCAGAAAAAATCAGAAGAATCCCACAAGAGAAGGAAGACCCTAAGTTTCCTTTAATTCTTGTAGGATTCTTCTAATTTAATGTTCACATATCGCTTACAGATTCAGCTCGAAGGGACCGGACAAGACTTCCCGCGTTACATAAAGCGTCCGGTCCGGACGTGTTGCCAGCGTCCATTTCACCAGTTGGATTTTAAGACTTGCAATCTCAATGCAGGTGACGCATCTCGGATGCACGCAGCTTCCCGTATTACAGTAGGAAACTGACTCATCCAGCATGGGTCTGTGGGTATGCCCGGTAATAAGCACGCACCCAGTCTGCCCCGCCCAGTGGGACAAGGTCTGCTCCACTTTCTTCTTTTTCGTATTATTTTTTGCCGCGCTGGTAGGGTCCAGAAAACCGGCTGCTTCCAACGGTTTCCAGAGATATCTGACCAGAAAGCGGGAGGTGCGCCATAGGACGCTGTTGAAGAAATCCGCCTGATGGCCGTGGGTCAGATACACTTCCTTTTGGCAGTTCGCATTTTTCAGAATCACACCGGGGTAAAAGACCATTCCCGGAAACAGATCCTCCTCGTGGCATGTGCTGCAAGGATAGGAAGCACAGTTTTGGTCTGCGAACTTGGGGTTCCGTTTGACAATATCATGGTTCCCATACAGCATAATCAGGCGGCGTTCCTGATAGAACCGGGACAAAAGCCAGAACACATTGTTGTGGATAGATTTGATGGCGCCAAAGGAACGGTTCTCCCATAATTCATCACCGTCCCCCAGTTCGACATAAGTGAAACCACGTTTATAGTAATATTTCAGCGCCGCAAAATACAAGTTCTGGTTCTTCAGGAAGTTATCGTTATTCGTACCGCATCCTCTGTGGCAATCGCTGAACAGGACGTAGCGGGAGGAAGAAGTAAGGGGAAATACGGGCGCGTGGGCAAACGCAGCGTTAAGCCGTCTGTCAGCAGACATGTTTCTTTCTCCTTCTTCGTTTCTTCTTCTTGTGCCGGATGTGCATCATGTGCCGGAATGCAAACGGCAGATACTCATACAGGTACAGCAATTTGTCCATGGTAAAACAGAAATGTTTTGTGACATGACAGTAAATCTTCAGGAAAATGCGGTTTTTCCACATCGCAAATGCGTTGCGGATACCGTGTATGCACCTGGGCTGCCTGGTGTGTGGGCGCGAGAAGCTAAATGCAACCTGTAAGTTCCATACATGAATGTCTTCTTGGGCATAACCGCAGTCAATCAGGCCTCGCACGAACGCATGCTGCATTTCGCAGGATGGGAAGGTAATCTCCGTCTTCATGAGCAGGCAGTCAGGACTTACATACTGTCCCATACGGAAACCGGTCAGCCACCAGTGGCGCTGGGCAATCCGGTACATTGCACAATTATTTTGGTTCAAAGTATATTCAAAGAACGGCAGGTCGCTGTCTGGTACGGTGTGGAACATGGCGGCAGTGCGCTGATGCCTGGAAACAAGGCCGTCTGCCCGATAGATTCCAATCTCAGCGCCTGCGTTGATGCCGTATTGTCCTTTCCACAGCTCAATCATCCAAGTGCATCCTTCATAGTCGAAGTAAATGGGTTCACAGTCGAATACCATATTGAACAGGTCCGCACTTTTGTCATAGAGCCAGCAGTAGCCGAAATCTCTCTGCCAGGCATCCTTGCATGAAGTGAAAATGTCCTGGGAAAGCAGATATTCAAATCCGAACGGATTTACCAGTTCATTTAACCGGCAGAGCTTTTCCTGAACGGACATGCAGCATATTTTCTTGATGATACATTTTTTCCGCCATACCATCAGAAGGGCGCAAAGCACCATGATGAACAGGATACATGGAAAAATAATATACATAATCGGCTCCTTTCTTTCATACTAATATTAGTTACTGCATTGTATGCCGGGAATGTGACGGATGTGCTATTGGAGCGTATTTGAAAATTCATTCCTATAATCTGCCACCCCACTTCAAACCAGATTTTATGCTGTATTGTCAGAATGGAGAAAAAGTATAATGGGTTCTGGTATACAAATCAAAATAAATAAGCTATATTAAAGGGAGAGTAGTGTGAAAGATTATTTAATTTTAGAAAGGAGAGGTCTATTATGACGCCTGTAAAAGAAAAAGCATTTCAAATGCTTCAAACTCTTCCGGATGAAAAGGTCGTATACCTTGTCAAAATTATGGAAGGTTTGGAAGGATTAGGCGTAAATTCCAAGCCGCAAGACAAAAAAGAAGCATTGAGAAGCCTGCAAAAATTTAGCGGCAGATTGCCGGAAGATTTTGATTACAAGAAAGAGCTAGCAGATGCTCGGAGGGAACGATATGAGAATCTTGGTTGATACCAATATTTTAATAGATTATTTATCGGAACGAGAACCTTACAGGAAATTAGGGGAAATAATAATCAATGCCTGTGCTGAAGAGACGATTGATGGGTGTATTGCAGCTCATACAGTACCAAATTTATTTTATATTCTTCGTAAACAGTTTACGATTCATGAACGTAAAGAACTTTTAAAAGAACTTTGTACACTTTTTGAAGTAGTAGAGATTGATTCAATTAAAATCATGGAGGCATTAAAAGACGACGGATTTGAGGATTTTGAGGATGCTCTCCAGATGCAGTGTGCTTTGAAATATGATACAGATTATATTGTTACTAGAAATCCTAAAGATTTCAAGGGTTCTAGAATTAAGATTATTGAGCCGGAAGCATTTATACAAAAATGTCTGAATCTATAGTTGTGGAAATCAAAGAATAAATTCCTGCTGTGAATTGATGATTGTAAACGCCATTCGTTTCAAGTATAATAAAAGAAAAACATGTCAAAATAAGAAAGAAAGAGGAAGAAAAAATGGGAAGTATATTTGACATCTTAGGACCGGTCATGGTAGGGCCGTCAAGCTCCCACACAGCAGGAGCGGCAAGAATCGGGATGGTAGCCAGACAGCTCTTCGGCAGACAGCCCGAGAAGGCGGCGGTGTATCTGCATGGCTCATTCGCGGCGACAGGAAAGGGACATGGGACAGACCGGGCGCTGATTGCGGGACTGCTGGGCATGAAGCCGGACGACATGAGGATTCCGGACAGTTTTGAGGTCGCAAAAGAAGAAGGAATGGAGTTTACCATTGAATCGAAGGAAATCAAAGAGGCTCACCCGAACACCGCGCTGGTCTGTATGGAGGCGGAGGGTGTGAAGCCCATGAAGATTCAGGCGTATTCCATTGGAGGAGGCCGCATCAGAGTATGTAAGCTGGACGGGCTGGATGTGAGTTTCAGCGGGGAGAGCAACACTTTGATTATCCGGAACGTGGACGAACCGGGACGGATTAAGGAGGTGGCGTCCGCGCTTGCCAATGCACAGATTAACATTGCAACGATGCAGGTGTTCCGCGACAAGCGGGGCGGCTCTGCGATTATGGTAGTCGAGACGGATCAGATCGTACCTAAGGAGGCAATGGAGGAACTGGAAAGCAAGAAAGGAATTATCAGGGTGAAGTTCCTGATTGCGAATTAGTATTTGTGGAAAGAGAGGATAACAAGGAGTTATGTCTTATCAATCGATGGAAGAGGCACAGTTAAGGTGCGAGAAGGAAGGAATCGAATTCTGGAAGGCGGTTCAGTTAGAAGACGCCGATGAGCGGGGAGTCACGGAGGAAGATTCCTGGAAAGAAATGAAGCGTATGTGGCAGGCGATGTTAGACGGACTTGACGCCTATGACCCGGAACTGATGTCCAGGAGCCGGATGGTAGGAAGAGAAGGGGGACTGATGGACGCCTACCGGGAGGCGAAAGATACATTGTGCGGGGATTTCATGGCGAAGGTCATGAGCAATGCGCTGAAGATGGGATGCAACAATGCCTGTATGAAGCGGATTGTCGCCGCGCCGACAGCGGGGGCGTGCGGCGTGATGCCGGCGGTCCTGGTCACATATTACAGGGAGTATGACGTGCCGGAGGAGAAGATGATAGAGGCGATGTATGTGGCGGCGGGAATCGGACAGATTATCGCTAATCGCGCCTATCTTGCGGGGGCATCCGGCGGCTGTCAGGCGGAGATCGGTTCTGGTTCCGGTATGGCTGCATCCGCAATCTGCCATGTTAAGGGCGGAGATACGGCAAAGATTGGCCATGCCTGCGCAATGGCGCTCAAGAATCTGATGGGGCTTGTCTGCGACCCTGTGGGCGGATTGGTGGAAGTTCCGTGTGTGAAGAGGAATGTAGGAGGCGCTTTCAATGCGATTGCGGCGGCAGATATGGCGTTGGCAGGGATTGAGAGTCAGATTCCGGTGGATCAGGTGATTGACGCCATGAAGGAAGTGGGCGACAAGATGGACGTGAGCCTGCGGGAGACCGGTTACGGCGGCGTGGCAGGAAGCGCGAAGGCGGCAGAGATTGTTGAGAGGATGAATATGTAAAACTTAGGGGGTGTTGGACTTTGACTTCCATGTTTTGTATATAGCAGGAGGTGATGGAATGTATATTGGAAAAATAGGAAGCAATAGCTACCTGAACCGGATAGGTTTAAACCATTCAGGAAGGAATCAGAATTCCACATTTTTAAAATGGAATCAGTCATTTACTCGACGGGATACTGTGATGATAAGTTCCGGTACTGCACAAAACAAATGTGAATCTGGCATATATAGACCGAACGGAAATAGTATGCGCGTAATCGAGCCTATTGAATATACCTATGTCCTCCCGGACGAAAGACTGCGCACGTATGAAATGATTCCCCCGTCGGAACGCACTTCGTATACGGAAAAAGACGCTTTATTGGATCAGTATATGAAACAGTTTCGTATCAATGGACGTATTGAAGGCGATAAATTTGTATGGGATTCCTCAAAACCGGCAGGAATTTGTCTGGCAAGCCAGGTAAGTGAAGCTGAATTGGAGCGTTTTCGTCAGGAATTAAATGAAAAGGGATTAGGCGACGAGATAGACTGGCGCGGCGTAGAATCGGATTTTGTTCAGATGAACGTTGGGTTTGACAATATTGAACGCCTTGAAACAAAAGCGGATTTTCTCGCCTCACGGTATGCAGTTTTGAAGGACAGGATTGAGAAACAATACACTGGCGACGAGCAAAAGCAGGAAATGCAAAAGCTGGAGGAGATTTACTCCAAAGAAAAAGAGCGGATGGCGGATTCCTATGGAGACACCATAGGGAAGTTTTATGAGAGCCTGGGACAGACGGGCGTTTCGGAAGAGATGAGAAGCAGTGTTTTGGCAATGATAGATAAGAAAGCCGCTGCTTATGAAGAGCATCTGGCGCAAACTGAGCTTTATGCCTTAATGGACGAAGTCCACCCGCCCGCAGGGCATGAATTACAGTTTGCCCCTGAGAATATTCAATTAGACGGCTCCTCGGATCAATGGCTGAAACAGGACGATGCATATATGGCGGCGCGGCTGAGGGAAAGCTTCTTGGCATCTAAGGAAGGGCAGGAATTCGGAAAACAGGAATCCAATGAGCAGGCGCTATATGATATCAAGGATTTATCTTTTGCCGGAGTCTATGCAAAATCGCTTTCTGGGCAGTTGAAACGACCGGACATGGTATGGAATACATCGAAGAGCGATTCCGAGTTAGGGGCATTTTTGGCGAATCAGAGAGTTGCTGAGCAAAGGAAGATTGAAAGCGCAGATATCAGCAGTAAATTAGCGGATATGCTTCATAAGACATACGAGCCGTTTATGGAGAAGTTCATGGATGCGCTGGATCAATCTCTTGATGAGAATCAGGCGCTTGTAAACGAGAAATCATGGATAGGCGGGCTGGTAAGGACTAGCCATATTAACCGTAATCTTGTTTATGCGTCCTATCAGTCTTGAAATTGGATTGTTAAGGGGCTGTTGTAAAATGGCAGATAGGGCGGTAAATGAAGATGATACTTGAAACAGAGAGATTGTATTTAAGAGAAATGAACCAGAATGATTTCGGCTCTTTGTGCAAAATATTACAAGACGAAAAAGCGATGTATGCCTACGAAGGGGCATTTAGCGATGAGGAAGTTCAGGAGTGGCTGGACCGGCAGATTGCGCGTTATCAAAAATGGGGATTCGGCCTATGGGCAGTCATTTTGAAGGAAACGAATGAGATGATTGGGCAATGCGGGCTTACGATGCAGCCATGGAAAGAAACGCAAGCTCTTGAAATCGGATATCTCTTCCAACGTCTGTACTGGCATAACGGCTATGCCATAGAAGCCGCAAGAGCCTGTAAAAAATATGCGTTTGAGAAACTGGATGCGAAAGAGGTCTGCTCAATCATCAGGGATACGAATACGGCTTCTCAGAATGTTGCCGTCAAAAATGGCATGGCTGCGGCAGATAGATGGACGAAACACTACCGGGGAGTGGATATGCCTCATGACCGTTATGTAGTTAAGCGAGAAATATAGTTTGAATACAAAAGAAGAGAAAGGGGTTGTCGGAAAATGAGGTTTTCACAAGATTTTCCGACGCCCCTTTTGTTCTATTTAGGCAATCCTTTGTGATAAGATGGATGCGGCCGCTCCGTCGTCTCCCGCCGTATAAGGACGGGCGGGATAATCTTATGAATCGGCTCGTCTAAGGGCACAGGTTTCCTCTTTTTGCGTTCATTCATCTGCTCTACCAAAAGACTCACTGCTTCATAGGCAATTTTGTCAATCTGCTGTCCGACGGTGCTGATTGGAACCACTGCCTCCTGTGAAATCGGCGAATTGTCGAAGCCCACGATCAGGTAATCGGAAGGAAATTTGCCATGCTTGCGGAACAGCAGGTTCAGGAAAATATTTGCGTGGGTATCATTAGATATAAAGATTCCTTTTTTCTGTCCGGCATAGTCCCGGTCAAGATCGTCAATGATTTCGTTAAGCTCTGCCTGTATGGAGTCATAGTTCGCCTTCAAATCCTTGGAGATAATCCGGTGTTTCAAGCCATGCTCCTTGCAGAAATCCAGAAATCCCTGAATACGCCCGTATGCAGGAACATTTTTTTCAGTAGGAGAATTAATGTGAATCAGGACGTCGCAGCCATGGCCTGCAAGCAGGCCGGTGGCCTGTACGCCCCCCATATAGTTGTCCGTATTGACGCTGCAGATAAATTCGTCCTCCCGCTCAATCGAAACGATTGGGATGGAGAGCGCTGCCAGAGATTTGGATGGGATGGTATGGCTCAGCACAATCAAGCCCTCAATCTTATAGGCAAGAAGTTCCTGAATGTATTGCTTTTCAATCTCTTTCTTTTCATTTCCCACAAAAACAAGAAATTTATATCCGAACGTCTCATAGGTAGAAAGAATCTGGTTCAATACCTCGGAATAATAGTGAAGATAAAGGCTTGGGATAATAATGCCGATGAATTCGGTTTTCCCATTGGCAAGGATACGGGCGACCTTATTCTCCTTATAATTCAGCTTGGCAAGGGCGTCCGAGATAATTGCCTGATTTTCGAGGGTAAGGGAGTCTGGATTGTTGAAATATCTTGAAATCGTCGTCTTGGAAAAATGTGTGTATTCTGCTATATCGCTGAAAGTTACGTTTTTTTTCTGTGCCATGGTAAATCAATTTCCTTAAATCTAAATAGTTTCTGTATTTAGTATAACAAAAATCAAGAAAAAGAACAATAAATAACTGGTTAAGTAACCGGTTTTGTGAAGAATATACAATTTTGGATATGGATTATGGTATAGGATTCACAAAGATATTTTTTATGATTGACGGGATTATGGAAGAGTGTTATGATAAGTCTATAAAGTAACC
>CATLIP010000097.1 GCA_949957035.1 uncultured Lachnospiraceae bacterium | reverse complement strand
TACCGCTACTTCGATGAAATCAATGAAGAGCCGATTGTCTATCATTGGACATATAAAATGGATGAAATTAATCCCAATAAAATACAGTAAATTTAAAGTTAAACTATTTAATATTCAACGTACTAGTTACTTGCGACAAGGAATCCTTCAATTCCTGCCACTGCCTCATGCTCATCCTGTCCCTCAGCCACTACAGTAATACATTCACCTTTCTGTAACTTTAGACTCATCATCCCCATGATACTCTTCGCATTGATCTTCTTGTTATCAATCTCAATGAACACCTGGCTCGCATACTGGCTTGCCTCCTGTACCAGGTGCGCAATCGGACGGTCTTCCATATCCATATTGTTTTGAATAGTAACAGGTCTCTTAGTCATAAAAAATTGCTCCTCCTTGCTAATCCCTTAACTTTACCGCTATTTCACTCAATTTCCTCAGCCTGTGATTGACTCCGGACTTCCCAATCGGCTCCCGCAGAAGTCCTCCAAGCTCTTTCAAAGTTGCATCTGGGTTCTCAAGCCGTGTAAGGGCGACGTCCTTTAAACTTTCAGGCAACTTGTCAAAACCAACCGTATCGCGTATATACTTAATATCCTCCATCTGCCTGACAGCAGCAGACACAGTCTTATTGATATTCGCTGTCTCACAGTTCACTTTGCGGTTCACACAGTTGCGCATCTCTTTCATAATCCTGACATTCTCAAGCTCTAAAAGCGCCACATGCGCCTCCATCACGTTCAGAATATCCACAATCTGCGAACCCTCTTTCAGGTATACCACATAGGTCTTCTTCCTCGCCACAATCTTCGCATCCATATCAAATGAATTAATCACAGTCTTTAGATACTCTGCTTCTCCCCGCGTGCCACAGACCACCTCAAAATGATAGGATTTGCCCGGATCACTCATGGATCCGGCTGCGATAAACGCACCGCGAATGTACGCCCTCTTACAGCAGACAGCCTGTACCATCGCTTTCCTGACTGCCAGCAATTCCTCGCTTTTGGCGTAAATATCGTAGCTTATGCTTCCCTTTGTCATATTCCTGCGTATTGCGATACTTATTCCTATATTAAATGTTTTTCTCAATAATGTAAAGCATTTTCTTGCAACTGTAAAATTTTCCGTATGGACATGGACACAACAGACGCCCTTTCTATCCTCCGAAAATTCTCCCGACATCTGGATTATTGCCGATAATTCAGCAAGATTACAGTGCCTCGCCTTCGCATACTGCCCTGCCAATTCTTCCTTTATCTTGCCCGAAAATGACATCTCATACTCCTGTTCTACCTGTCGGCGCAGCTCACTTTGCCTTTGTAATCGCGTCTTTTCCAATATCGCGATGTTCAACGCGGATACCATAATTTTCATTCTTGCTCAATGCCTCGAACAACTCATTGGCAAGCGTAACCGAACGATGCTTCCCGCCGGTACAGCCGATTGCAATTACAAGCTGGGTTTTTCCTTCCTGAACATAATTCGGAATTAAGAATTCCATCAATTCTGTCAGCTTCTCCAAAAACTCTGCCGCTTTCTCATTATTCATGACATATTCCCGAACTTCTCTATCATTGCCGCTCTGCGGACGTAAATCTTCTATATAATATGGGTTCGGAAGAAAACGCACATCAAACACCAAATCTGAGTCCGGCGGGATTCCATACTTGAAACCAAAAGAAAGCACAGAGATGTAGAGATTCTTATATTCTTTGTTCTCTACAAATATTTTATTCAGCTCACGCTTCAGTTCTCTCGTAAGCATGTGGCTGGTATCAATGAGATAATCCGCCCTCTCTTTCAGAAACTTTATCCTTTCCCGCTCCTTGCCGATTCCCTGGTCCACACGTCCGTCATTGCCTGCCAGAGGATGAAACCGCCTCGTTTCTTTATATCTCTTAATTAAGACATGGTCTGAAGATTCTAAGAACAGTATCTCATATTTCATCCCTGCGCAATCCAATTCTTTCAGCACTTCCGCCATCTCCGTAAGGCTCTGCCCGCTTCTAATATCTACGCCAAGCGCAGCCTTGTTCAGTTCACTTCCTGGTACCCGAAGCAAATCCGCCATCTTCGGAATCAAGGGAACAGGCAGGTTATCTACGCAGAAATATCCCACGTCCTCCAACATCTTAAGCGCCGTACTTTTGCCCGCGCCCGACATTCCTGTAACAATCACACATCTCATCTTTAGAATACTCCCAGCTTCTTCACTTCCGGTTCCAGTCTGACTCCAAACTTCTCCTCCACGATTTCCGATACACGGCTCATAAGATTTGCCACATCCTTTGCAGTTGCGCCGCCTCTGTTAATCACGAATCCGCAATGTTTCTCAGATACCTGCGCGCCTCCGACGGCAAATCCCCGAAGTCCCGCGTCCTGAATCAATTTCCCGGCAAAATATCCCTCCGGCCTCTTAAAAGTACTTCCCGCACTTGGATATTCTAATGGCTGTTTGCTTACCCGCTTCTTTCTAAGCTCTTCCATCTTCGCTTTGATTTCCTGTGGATTACCCCTTTTCAACTGCATACGCGCTTCCAACACAATATATCCTTTCCGGCTGACAACGCTGGTCCGATATCCAAGCTCCATCTCCTCCCGGGGAATCCGAAGCACATCTCCTTTTGGGGTCAACACCGTAATCTCTGTCAGCACATCCCGCATCTCACCGCCGTAGGCGCCTGCATTCATGACGCAGGCGCCGCCAAGCGTCCCCGGTATCCCAGACGCAAACTCAAATCCCGTCAGGCCTTCCTCCATTACCTGATTTGCGATTACGGAAAGCTTGGCGCCCGCTTGGGCCGTCACAAGAGTGTCTTCCACTCGAATTTCACCAAGCTCCTTTCCAATCTGAATAATCACACCTCGATATCCCTCGTCAGAAACCAGAAGATTGCTGCCATTTCCCACAATATAAAAAGGAATCTGCTTCGCCCTGCAAAGCTTGACCGTTCCCATTACCTCATCAAAGGTTCCCGGCGTCACAAACAGCTCTGCCGGTCCTCCGACCTTAAATGTAGTATGGCCGCTCATAGGCTCCTCTCTTCTGATTCTCTCTCCGGGTACAATCTCACATAATTCATGATATGTGCTCTGTTCCATATAATTCTCCATCTACTTCCTCATTTTTTATGGAAATCTTCCTGCATATCCCGCGGCATACCTCCGCGCATACGCAGTTATACGAAAGATTTCCGGTATCTGTTACTGTTCACACCAGGCATTACACCACTCGACAGCCGCCGCCTGCCTGCAAACCGATACTATCATACACTAATTTTATAATAAATTCAATGTACACTTGCAAAATCTCTCTAAATGAGTTATATTAGTTCCAAAGGAATTTTATTCAAGTATTTTTATGTAAAAAAGGAGTGAACTGATCAATTGGACTCGAGTGACGCCACACGACTCATTATTCTGTTTATTTTATTATTGTTGTCTGCATTCTTTTCATCTGCGGAGACAGCGCTGACTACCGTTAACAAGATACGGATGCGAACCTTGGCAGAGGAAGGAAGCAAGCGCGCCAGGACAGTTCTTGCAATCACGGACGATTCCGGAAAGATGCTGAGTGCCATACTGATTGGCAACAACATTGTGAACCTGTCTGCAGCCTCCCTGACCACCTCCCTTGCTTACAGCTTTGGTGGTTCTATGGTTGCAATCGCAAGCGGTATTTTGACTATATTGATTCTGTTATTCGGGGAGATTACTCCCAAGACTATGGCTACCATTCATTCTGAAAAGATGTCCTTGGTATATGCCCCGATTATCAGTGTTTTTATGAAGGTTATGACGCCTGCAATCTTTATCATTAACGGACTTTCTATCGGCGTACTGTTTCTTCTGCGCGTCGATCCGAATGCCAAGAATAATGTCATGACGGAGACTGAACTTCGTACCATCGTTGACGTAAGCCATGAGGACGGAGTCATAGAATCCGACGAGCGGGAGATGATTAATAATGTGTTCGATTTGGGAGATGCCAGAGCGAAGGACGTCATGGTACCACGCGTTCATGTAACATTTGCAGACGTCAACAGCACCTACGACGAACTCATTGAAATCTTTCGGGAAGACAAATTTACCAGGCTGCCGGTATTCAGGGATACGACGGATAATGTGGTTGGTACTATTAATATGAAAGACTTGTTGTTATATGACAACAGGAAGGGATTTCATATTCAGGATATTTTGAGAGAAGCATATTTTACCTATGAGTATAAGAATATCTCCGAACTTTTGGTAGAGATGCGTAAAGCCTCTTTTAATATTGCAATCGTACTTGACGAATATGGTGAAACTGCCGGACTCATCACCTTGGAAGATATTCTGGAAGAGATTGTCGGTGAGATTCATGATGAGTATGATGAGAATGAAGAAGACTTCATTCAGGAGATTGATGAGCGCGAATATATTGTAGAAGGTTCCACGAACTTAGACGACTTAAACGACCGATTGGATCTGAATTTAAATTCAGAAGAATATGATTCACTGGGCGGATTTATTATTGAACGCCTTGACCGGCTTCCTGAGACGGGCGACAGTATCCACACGGATGAGGGAATCCATATGGTTGTAGAAAAGCTGGATAAGAATAGAATTGAACTTGTACACTTGTACCTTCCCGAGGCGGCTCCTGACAATAGCGAGACGCCGACGTTTGATATATAATTTTCGCTGATATCTGACTGCCAGTATTTTAAGACGATTCATATTGGCATATCAGTATTCAGAACATCCACAATACAGAGATGGCATATCACTGAAAATGCAGGTTTCGATTGAAACCTGCATTTTTCATGTTATGAATGCAGTCTTTTCCTATAACTAATACAACAACCTCTGAATCCCTTCTTCTTCCAGATTCTTCTCCGTAATCCACACATACCCTGTATCCACCACAGCTTCATTTCCCATAGAAAGCGCAGCTCTTGCCGAAGCTATAACCGCGGCATATCCCATCCCAAAAGGATTCTGCAGCACCAATGCTTCCACTTTTCCCTCTTTCAATGCATCGATTTCTTCCTTATCCCCATCAAATCCTATGATAGCTGCCTCTGAGTCATTGCGCTTTACAGCCTCCACAGCCATCTTCACAGCCTCTCCGTTCGTTGCATAAACCCCCTTCACCTCTGGATGCTTCTCAAAGAGATAATCAATGACTTCTTCCTCCGGGAGCATATCTGCAAGGTCATCCTGAATCACATCCTCGGCCTCTTCTTCAGGCTGGGACTGGCTGTCGTTCCCGACTCCCGCGGCCGGCAGATTATCGTTTTCAGGTTCTCCTGCCTGATTGTCATTCTCGGCCTCCCCCGGCTGACCGCCGCTCTCGCCTTCCTGTTCTCCTTCCTGCTCACCCTTCATCTCTGCCGCAATCGCTTTCTGCATCTCGGACAACTGGTCCATATAATAAATCTCCGCAATGGTAATCTCCGGATAATTCGTTTCCATCTCTTCCCGGAACGCCTGCTCACGGCTCTTGGCTGACTCAGACTTAGAATCATGTATGAACAGAATTACCTCTCCCTTCTCATCCATCGATTCTGCCAATTTCTGCGCCGCTTCACGGGCGGCCTTCCGATTATCTGTAGAAACCACCGCCATCAGGCCCTGATAATCACTTCCGGAATCAAAGGCCACCACCGGGATATCACTCTCCGCCGCCAAATCAAACTGTACCTCACAAGCCTTGGTATCCGCAATAGCAATACCCAGCGCCGCCGGGTATCTCGCCAGCTCTTCATCCAGAATATTCACCTGCTCATCCACATTGTCCGGCGTACTCGGAGCGCTGTAAGTCACCTTTACCTGCTTCTTTCCCTCGTATCCAAGATTTTCATTGATATCCTTAACCGCCTGCTCCGCCCCCCGTCTTACCTCTTCCCAATAGGGCACGCCTTCTGCCTTTCCTATGATGGAAAGAGACATACTCTCCTCAAGTTTCAGCCCCATCACGTTATTATAGGCCGACGGCCGGATCATATCCAGTTTTTTCTGGTACGCCTTCTCTTTCTTCTCATTATTGTCCTTCTTTGTCTCCGAAACTTGGGGCTTCTTGGGTTCCTTTGCACCGTCTTCCTTAGAACACCCACATATACACATAGCCGCACATAGGGCAACGGCAGCCCATCTGCTAATATTCTTCTTCATAACTTTTCTCTCCCAACACTCTATTATTAGTGTGAAACATTTTCATGAAACACTATACACCAATTTTCTTGGAAAATGTTAAAGATTTTCTTAATTTTCCCCGACTTTTCCTAAGTGCTTTTCATTTGCCTTGAAAAGTGGTATAATGATTTTCGTATATTTTATTCTTTAGAGAACATGAGGATGGGCTGATGTTAGAAAAGAAAAGTGAAAACGAAAAACTGAAACTAAGGGGACAATTAAAAATGTACATTCAGTGGCCGTCTATCATGGCGGTACTGTTGATTGCGATGAATGTCTGGGTCTATATCATAGATAAGCGGGCCGGAACTCTGATGGGAATCTTTGTCCTGGTCTACAGCTTGATTGCCCTCGGACTCTATTTCCGCAGTAAGACAGTCCTTCTAAAGGATCTGATTGAATTTGCCGCGCAGTACGGAATTGTCCAGAATACTCTGCTAAAAGAGCTGACCTTACCTTACGCAATTCTAATGAGCGACGGAAAGACGATCTGGATGAACGATCTGTTCAAAGAGATATTAGGATGCAAGCCAAGGCGGGATGTGCCAATTAGCAAGTACATTCCTGAGCTGAACCGCAGTATCTTTCCAAAGGAGCTTCAGGATACGGTAGAGATGGACGTCTATTTCGCCAACAGAGAGTTCAAGGCCGAGCTTCGCCAAGTATCCGTAGAAGGTTTCAACGATACCGGACTGCTCCTTCAGATGCCGGCGGAAAAGGAATACTTTATTGCTGTCCATCTTCAGGACGTGACTGAACTGAACCGTTACATCAAAGAGAACGAAGAACAGCGTCTGGTCGCAGGCTTAATCTATATCGACAACTATGACGAGGTCATTAACAGTGTGGAAGAAGTACGGCAGTCCCTTCTGATGGCGCTGGTGGACCGAAAGATTAACCAATATATTGCCAAGGTTGACGGCATTGTCAAGAAGATGGAGACGGACAAATATTTCATTGTACTTAAGAAGCAGTATTTCAAAGAATTAGAAGCTGACAAGTTCTCACTGCTTGAAGACGTGAAGTCAGTGAATATTGGAAACGGAATCCCGGCGACCTTAAGTATCGGACTTGGACTCAGCAATGACGCCTATTCTCAAGGTTATAACTATGCTCGTGTCGCGATTGACCTTGCTCTTGCAAGAGGCGGCGACCAGGCCGTAATCAAGGACAGCCATGGTATTACCTACTACGGCGGCAAGCGGGAACAGACCTCCAAGAATACTCGTGTAAAGGCGCGTGTAAAGGCTGAGGCGCTTCGAGAGTTTATTACCTTAAAAGACAAGATTTTTGTCATGGGACACAAGCTGACGGATGCGGATGCCTTTGGCGCTGCAATCGGAATCTGCCGGGCGGCGGCAGCCATGGAGAAAAAGGCATATGTCGTTATCAACGAGGTATCAGCGTCCCTTCGCCCTCTATACGAGTGTTTTGTGAAGGATTCCAACTATCCGGAGGAACTGTTCCTGAAATCTTCGCAAGCCATTGAGATGGCGGACGAAAATTCCATGGTTGTGGTGGTTGACACGAACCGCCCGAAGATGACGGAATGTGAAGAATTATTAAAGAAGACCAAAACCATTGTGGTGCTCGACCATCACAGGCAGAGCAGCGACAATATTGAAAATGCTCTGTTGTCCTATATTGAACCCTACGCATCTTCTGCATGTGAGATGGTGGCAGAGGTCCTGCAATATATTGTGGATGATATTAAGATTCCCAAGATTGAGGCAAGCAGCATGTATGCCGGTATCATGATAGATACGAATAATTTTGTAAACCATACCGGTGTGCGTACATTTGAAGCGGCGGCGTTTTTGCGCAGGTGCGGAGCAGACATCACCCATGTTCGGAAGATGTTCCGGGATGATATGGATTCCTATCGCGCGAAGGCAGAGATTATCAGCAGCGCAGAGGTATATCATAAGAAGTTCGCCATTGCAAGAGGTACGGCTCTTAATATAGAAAGTCCTACCATTATCGGCGCACAGGCAGCAAATGAGCTTTTGGATATCAGCAACATAAAGGCTTCTTTCGTGTTGACGGAATACAATGGAAGGATCTACGTAAGCGCAAGGTCTATTGACGAGGTTAATGTCCAGATTATCATGGAACGCCTTGGCGGAGGCGGCCATATGAACGCGTCCGGCGCACAGTTCGACCATACAGATATGACCGAGGCACTTTCAACCCTTAAGAAAGTAATTGACGATATGATAGAAGGAGGAGACATTTAGTATGAAAGTAATATTGACAGAAGACGTAAAATCCCTTGGGAAAAAGGGTGAGATTGTGGACGTAAACGACGGATACGCAAGGAATTTCATCCTTAAGAAGAAGAAAGGCGTAGAAGCCAACAGCAAGAACCTCAATGACCTGAAACTTAGGAAAGCGAACGACGATAAACTGGCTCAGGAGCAGTATGAGGCGGCTCAGGAGCTTGGGAAGAAGATTGAGGCCGGAAAAGTGGAGATGTCTATCAAGACAGGCGAGGGCGGCAAGGCATTCGGCTCTATTGCCTCGAAAGAGATTGCCGCAGAAGTGAAAGAACAGATGGGACTTGACGTAGACAAGAAGAAGATTCAGCTTAAGGAGGCAATCAAGACTCTTGGAACCCACAATGTACCCATTAAGCTCCATCCGAAGGTTACGGCAGAGTTGAAAGTAATTGTAAGCGAAGAGGCGAACTAATTTATGGAAGAGGCGCTTATCAAACGGGTAATGCCCCA
>CATLIP010000096.1 GCA_949957035.1 uncultured Lachnospiraceae bacterium | reverse complement strand
CCCTGCTTCTAAAGACACATTGCAGTTGGCAGGATTGGACTGGCGTGTCCTGCAGGAACCGATTTATACAGCCATGGAAGAAGTGGTAGACGGCTACAAGGCAAATGTACGGGATTCTGACCGCAAGGTGCTTGGCGTTGTCACAGACCGTTACCGGGTGATTCAGAACGACGAAGCCTTCGCGTTTACGGACGAATTATTAGGAGCTGGCGTGAAATACGAGACAGCCGGAAGTTTGCAGGGAGGCCGGAAGGTATGGCTGCTTGCCCATATGCCCCATGAGTACATCATATCCGGGGAGAGAATCAGCCCCTATCTTTTGTTTTCCAATACCCATGATGGCTCTGGTGCAATCAAAGTAGCGTTGACACCGATTCGTGTCGTATGCCAGAACACCTTAAATCTGGCGCTGGCAAATGCAAAGCGTTCATGGTCTATGATTCACACCGGGGATATCAAGGAGAAAATGCAGGAGGCAAAGGATACCCTGTTCCTGGCAGAAAATTACATGGACGAACTGGGCAAAGAGTTTGAATCACTCCGTATGAAGAAGCTGACAGACAAACGGGTCATGGAGTATATTGAGGTTTTACTTCCGATTGAGGACGGTTCCACGCCTCAGCAGGAGAAGAACATGAAGCGGTTACGGGAAGATATGAAAATCCGTTACTTTGACGCACCGGATTTACAGGGCGTGGGGAAAAATGCCTACCGTTTTGTCAATGCGGTATCTGATTTTGCGACCCATGCAGAACCTCTCCGTAAGACGGCGAACTATAAAGAGAATTTGTTCTCCCGCACCGTGGATGGGAATCCGATGATTGACAAGGCATATCAGATGGTAAGTGCAGCATAACAGGGTTGGGAAAAGCAGAAAAATTCAGTTTTCAAAAGAGACTATCTGATATATAATAGAAGTAACGAAAGAAGGTGGCATTTTGAGTACAGCGGCGCAGATACATCAACAGGATTTAGAGCGTCTGAAATCACTTCGGTATATGGATGATGATTTTATGACCGTCTGCCTTGCCGATAATTTTGAGGGTGTAGAACTGATACTTCGGATTGTTTTAGGACGGGCAGATATCACGGTTAAATCGGTTCGAACACAGGAACTAATGAAGAACCTGCAAGGACGTTCTGCTGTTTTAGATGTCCATGCGGTTGACAGTGCCAATCAAGAATTTGATATAGAAATACAAAGGTCAGACGCAGGGGCAGGCGCAAAAAGGGCAAGGCATAACAGCAGCCTGTTAGATACGCATATATTAAAGCCTGGAGATGATACAGAGGATATTCCCCACAGTTATGTGATTTTTATTACAGAAAATGATGTCATGAAAGGAAACCAGCCCCTATATCCGGTGGAGAGATATGTTGTGATTGGGGGAGAAAAAGTATTATTTGGAGACGGTTCACATATTTTATATGTGAATGGGAAATACAGGGGCAATGATGAAATCGGAAAGTTAATGCATGATTTTAGATGTACCAATCCCGAAAACATGAATTATGAGGCGCTTGCTAAAAGAGCCAGGTATTTCAAACAGGACGAGAAAGGAGTTGCTGTCATGTGTAAAATTTTGGAAGATATGAGAAATGAAGCTGCATTAAACAATGCAAGAGAAACCGCCGAACGACTGATAAGAAAAGGGAAAATGACGCTTGAGGAGATTGCAGAGTGCATTCCAATGTTATCACTGGATGAACTAAAAGAGATTGAAACGAGAGTCATGCAGTTTGTATAATCAATCCTGTCAATGAAAATAAAATATAGTAACAGCGTCAGGGCATATAGAAACCGGAAATCTATATGCTCTGTTTTTTGCTATAAAGAGAGAGGTATGAGCGATAAGATTTAGGCTTATACCACAGGGCAGATACCATTTTGTTTACATCAGATGGTAAATGCGGTGTCACAGGATTGGAAAAGGCAGAGAAAACAGGTATATGTATAGGAAACAGTTGGAACAAGCCTTCTGCTTGAAACTAAGCGGAGAATTAGCAATCTTCCGATATGAGATTCTTGAGAAGGAAAAGGAAGCCATCTATGAGGCGGCTTACCAGATAGACAGTATCATCAGCATTTATGAACTTCTGGCAGAAATGAGCAGCAGGTTATCAACCGAAACATTAGAGGCGGCGGTGATGTTTCCCAATATCCTGACCTTCCTTTATCGGGAATGGCTGGGATATGAGGATTCCTATACCGCAGATATCCAGTATTGCTTAGATAAGGAACTGGCAAAACTCAGAAGGGATTACAGGGATAGGAAGGAGGAGAACAAGGTATGAAGAAATTAGTATCCACATTGAATATGGAGAAAGCAGAATGGTTAAAGTACCGGAAACAGGGCATTGGAGGCTCTGACGCAGGGGCGGTATGCGGGTTCAACCCTTACCGCACGGCCCTGCAGGTGTACCAGGATAAGACCACAGACGAAATTGAAGAAATCGACAATGAAGCAATGCGCCAGGGGCGGGAATTTGAGGATTATGTGGCAAGGAGATTCACGGAGGCGACAGGGAAACAGGTACGCAGAGCCAACGCCATGTTTTATGATGAAGCCAATCCCTTTATGCTGGCAGATGTAGACCGGATGGTAGTGGGGGAGAATGCAGGGCTGGAATGTAAGACCGCAAGCCCCTACATGGCAGATAAATGGAAGGATGGAAAGATTCCCTTATCTTACCAGATTCAGTGCTATCACTATATGTCCGTCTGTAATGCAGAGGCTTGGTGCAGATAGAGCAGGAGTTAAAGATGTATCTTGGGGAGGCGGAACTGGCAGAGAATGAGAAGTACCGGGTATCATGGAAAGCAGTAGACAGCCAGAGGATAGACGAGAAACGCCTGAAAGCAGAGAAACCGGAGGTATATGCAGAGTACCAGAAGACAATTCGCAGCCGGAGACTTACGGTGAAAGCGGCGTAAGAACCGATGGGATAAGATTTCAAGGCAGAGTACGAAAGCTGTCGATATTTTGTATATGGATTGAAAGATTGAACGATTGAACGATTTTTGATATCGTTCCTTCCGGTTTCGCATGATATTATTGATTTTCTTATTAGAATCGCATATAATGAGAATAACCTAAACAAAAGGAGGATTTAGTCATGGTTGTTACAGCGACAGAATTTAAAGCTAATTTCGGTAAATACCTTGAATTGATTGCCAAAGAAGATGTCTTTATTACTCGTAATGGAAAAACGGTTGCTAAAGTTGTAAATCCCCAAATTTCTGCTGTGGATTCCTTGCGCGGAATGCTTGGTGGTATTTCTACTGATATAGATATGGACTCTTTGCGAGAGGAGCGTCTGTTAAAATATGAAAATAATGTGTGATACGAATGTAATCATTGATGTATTATTGGAAAGAGAGCCTTTTATAGAGGATTCTTACAAGGTTCTGAAGCTTTGTGAAGAACACAAAATAGACGGTTTTGTACCAGCGTCTTCTGTTACCGACATCTACTATCTTGTAAGAAAATATACCCATAGCACTGATATGGCATATAAGGCAATCGGAAAACTTTTGGAGATTGTCAAAGTATGCAGTGTTACTAACAATGATGTTCTGATTGCATTTCAGAAAAAGGCAAAGGATTTTGAAGATTGTCTTGTTGCCACTTGCGCCAAATCTATACATTGTGATTGTATTGTCACCCGAAACAAAAGAGATTTTGAGGGCTTGGGTATTCCTATGTTTACCCCAGCAGAAATTCTTTTGCAAGTCTAGATAGAGGCAGTCAGTGAAGAACAGTTCTGTGAAATCCTAAAGAATGGGGTTTCGTAAGACAAATTGATGATAGAGTCATAAAGTGCCAAGGAGAGGATGAAAATGCCTCTCCTTTTTGAATGCCAGAATATCATCCCCAAAGGCATATCGTAATACATGCCCTGCGGCGGGTGAACTCTGCCCAATAAGGTATAGAGAAGGGATTGCAGATGGAAGTTTCTGCAGTAGTGGAGGTAAGAAATGTCAGATATTAAGGAAGAATTAGCAAAGAGAGCGTCAAGTCTCAGAAAGAAGGAGTCCGGGAATGAGACGGAATGGGAAGAAGTAGTTGGCGAGGTAAGCGGTGAGAAAGCCTTTGTCCGGTTATTGAGGGCGGACGAAATCGAATGCCGGGTATCGACCATCAACCATCAATGAAAGGGGCTTGAGCCTACTCTTATTCAAGGACGCACGGGTAGACCAGAAGATTCTGGATGAGACGTTTACGCCCTTTGGATGGAAACGGACACATCAAATCATAGATGGCAATCTGTATTGCACTGTGGAAATCTGGGACAGTAAGAAATGCCAGTGGATTGCCAAGCAGGACGTGGGGACAACCAGTTATTCAGAGAAGGAGAAAGGGCAGGCTTCGGATTCCTTTAAACGGGCCTGCTTTAACTGGGGCGTGGGAAGGGAATTATATACGGCGCCGTTCATCTGGATTGCGGCGGGGACTGTGACAATCAAGAAGAAGGACAACAAGTTTACGACCAGCGACCGGTTTTTGGTGCAGTCAATTTCCTATAACGACCAGCGGGAGATAGAGGCTCTTGTGATTGTAAATGAAAAAGGCTTCAAGGTGTTTGAAATGAAGCCGAAACAGAAGGTAAGGCAGGATACGGGAAATCAGCAGAATGCCGGAGGTAAGAAAAATGAAGGACAAGAAGCGGGAAGCAAGGAGAAAGCCAGCCAGGGGACGGGAAGTAAGAAGAATGCAGGACAGGAATTGGGGAATCGGCAGAATCCCTGTTAGAAGCCAGAGGGAAGCCGGATTACGGACATGCAGGAAACCGTTTTAGAGCAGGAATTAAGGCGCACGGGGGTTCCCATCGAAAATGTGCTGTCCAGATATAGAATCCATAAGCTGGAACAGATGACGCCGGAGATTTATACGAAGGCATTAAGCGGGCTAAAAAAGACAAAGACCAAAGAAGCCGCATAATCTGGTGGAAAACGGTTAAGAGGACGGACGACAAGTATCTCATAGATTAATTTACGGATAAGTATTTCTCATGCCAATTTAAGTTAGGCAAGAATTTGATAAAAAATAATAACGGCTTGAGCGTTAGTGAATTAAGTCATGGATTGCTTGGGATGGTACCGATATGGCCCATCACAATGCTGTATTGGCAGATTGGAAGAGGCTATGCTGGTAAGGGATATTTGATGGGAGGATATTATGCTGATTAGGGATATCTACAATCGGATTTTTGCAGAAACAAAAGAGATGGAAAAGAACGACCATGCGATAAGCGACGATTTGTCTGCTTTGCTCAAGGACGTGGATTTACAAAAGATTACATATGAGGAATTTACGAACCTAATGTGCCAGGCATGTGCCATCGGGGAACGGCAGGGATTCGTGTCAGGATTCCGTGTCTTTGCGAAAATCATGTGCGAGGCGTTGGCTTAGGGGTTACGGAAATGGTTAAGGATGGCAAGGTGAAGAGAATGGAGAATGGAATGATGATGGATTATACGCAGTTCAAAGAGGCATTGAAGGCTGCCCTGCAGGAGCATTTCCTTGGAAGGGGGCGGGTGTATTATGACAATGTAGTAAAGACGAATGACACGAGCAAAGAGGCGGTCGTTGTGTGGCAGTTCGGGACAGCCGTGCGCACGACGATTTATCCGGAGGATATCTATGAGGGATATCAGCAAACGGGAGATTTCGAGAAATGCGCAGAAGAGGTAATCCGGGCGTGTGACATGCCCCTGTTTATCAATGCGGGCCACATCCCGAAGACTTGGGAAACTGCAAAACGCAGGCTGTGTATGCGGGTAATTAATAGGAACTGGAACCGGGAAGTCTTGAAACGGCTGCCCCATAGGGACTATCTGGATTTGGCGGTTGTGTATTATGTTTTCATTAAGGAAGAAGGGGGAATGGCGGCAACGCTGCTGGTCAGCAGGGAATGCATGGAGTTCTGGGGCGTGGACGCAAAGGAGCTGTGGGAAGCGGCCCAAAATAATCTAAGTGAAGAAGATTTTCGGATAGAGATGATGGAAACGGTCTTGGAAGATGTGTTGATGGAAAATGGAGACGCTGAAGCGGCCCGTCAATTTAGGGAAGAGATGGAAGAGGCGGAAGAGAAAGTGGGGATGTATGTCATCTTTAACCGGAACCGGAGTTATGGGGCCAGGGCAATCCTGCGCAGAGACTTGCTGCGGGAATTTGCAAGAGAACGGGGAGGCAGTTTTTACATCCTGCCCTGCTCCGTGCATGAAATCATTTTATTGAAGGAAAGCAAGATGTTCACAGTAGAGAATCTAAAGAATATGGTTTACCAAATCAACCATTGTACGGGTGCGGTATAGCCGGAAGAACGGCTATCGGATTCCATCTATTATTATAATGAAGACATGGATACGGTTGTTCTTGTATCGTAGCGGGCTGAAGGCAAGGGATGGAAGGATACTGGTGGGCCGGGAATAAGGCGTGCTGGGAACCAAAAGGATTTTTGGAGAGGCTGGCCTGGGATAAGGCGAGCCTTCCTGTACGGGAAATCGTTTTGGGGGATGATACGTGGAAAAAATTATATTAAAGAAAACAAAGACCAAACTGCCTAAAAGGTGCATAATGCACCGCAGGTTTCAGATTTTTGCAAACAATAGATTTTAGCAAAGGTGAGGGCGTCCAACCTCACAGAACAAGAGAAAATAGCCGCCACTGCCAATAGTGACGGCTTCTAAAATACCCAGGTAGTTTACAAAAATAATTGGAGGATTGAGGTAAAAATGTGATATACTGAACAAAAAAATGATTTGTTACCTTTCTTTTTTCAGAAGGAGACGGACTATGAAAATATTCATATACAGCAGGAAATCAAAATGGACAGGCAGAGGCGAGAGCGTAGAGAACCAGCTTACCATGTGCAGGGAATACATACAATATAACATTGAAGGGGCGGATAAAGCGGAGATTGTGGAATATGAAGATGAAGGGTACTCCGGAAAAAATACAAACCGCCCCCAGTTCCAGAAGATGATGAGCGACATCAAACAAGGCCAGTGCAGTTATCTGGTCTGCTACAAATTAGACCGGTTAGGGAGAAATATTGCGGATTTGGCGAATCTGATTGAGACGCTGAATAAGCTGAACGTCTCTTTTGTAAGCATTAAGGAAAGATTCGACACGTCAACGCCCATCGGAAAAGCCATGATTTATTTTGCAGGGGTATTGGCTCAGATGGAACGGGAACAGATTGCAGAGCGTGTCAGGGACAACATGATAATGCTTGCGAGAAAAGGAAGATGGCTTGGCGGCAATACGCCCTTAGGATTTCGGGCTGAGGCAGAAGAAAAGATTTCAATCAACGGTAAAAATAAAAAATCCTTCCGTCTGGTGATGGATGATGAAGAAATAAAGGTAGTGCAGTTTATCTTTCAGGAGTATTTAAAAAAGCAGTCTTTGGTAGGGCTTGTCAAATATTTCCTGAGCCATGATATCATGACCAAGAGGGGCAATGAATATACCACAACGGCGGTCAAGGATATTCTGACCAATCCGGTATACTGTACCGCCGATAAAGAAGCCTACGATTATTTCTGGAATCTGGGCTGTCAGGTCTGTCTGGACGAGGAGGAGGCAGATGGAAAATACGGGTTGATTAGTTACGCAAAAACATCTTCTTCTCAATATAAAAGCAAAGAGAATGCGCCGGAAAAATGGGTGATTGCACTGGGCAGGCATAAGGGAATTGTATCTGGAAAGGATTTTGTGAAAATCCAGAATGTGCTAAAGCAGAACAGATCTAAGGGAGATAGCTGGCATAAGCCCCAGAATCAGGTCGCTTTATTATCAGGACTGTTATATTGTTCCTGCGGCCACTATATGCGCCCGAAGAATTATTCTTCCAAACAACTGACAGAAGATGGCGAACGGAAGTTTTCCTATCTGTGTACCTATAAGGACAAGACCAATGGAAAAAAGTGTTCGACAGCGAACGTACAGGGCAATACCCTGGACAGATTAGTCTGTGAGGAGATTCTGCGGTATGCAGACGAGACTTCCAGCGTTTACCGGATGTTGGAGGAGATGAAAGAGAAGATTGTAAATACAAAGGAGGATAAGGTAAATGCAGCGGATATTCTGGAACAGGAGATACAGAAACGAAAGAAAGAGATAAAGAACTTAATTACCGCCCTTGCGAAATCGGACGGCAACGAATCGTTTATCAGCCAGATTGAGCAGGAAATAACGAAATTGAACGAAGAATGTGCGGCATTAGAAAAAGAAAAGGGCGAGGCCGGCGAGGAGGGTTGTCTGATACAGGGGAACAGACAGCAGCTCGAAGTTCTGAAAGAGCAGCTTCAATCATTCCAAAAGCTGTTTGACTCTTTAACGGTAGTCGAAAAGAGGGAATACCTGCGTATGATATTAGACAAGGTTGTCTGGGACGGGGAACAAGCCCATATTTTTATCTGTGGCAGCCATTGACGGGAAACGGGCGGAAAAATATCGGTGGCTGCCGGCTGGTTTGTTTCCGCTTCTGAACCATCGCATTGCCGCACCCCGACGGACCTACGATGGAAACGAATTCGCCCTTGTTCAGCGCAAAAGATATGTCTGTTAAAGCAGGCGTTTCCCCCTCCAGAGTGTGATAGGCGTAATGAATATGTTTGAGTTCTAATACTTGTTCCATAGGAACCTCCGGTATGGATTATGATACAGTTATCGTTACACTATTTTATGTAAATATCATAAATTAGTGACGGATTAACCTTGCCAGAAGCGACGAAAGCGGTTATAATTCAAAAGTATACCTAAAAAGGGACGCAAGTGCTACATGTATCATGTCATTTTATAGGAGAAGATTTCAGATGAATTATCAGAAAGAACTGGAGAAATTGATTGAGTGTCTGAGAAAGGAAGAAAAGGCGCCAAGCCTTCTGCTGCACAGCTGTTGTGCG
>CATLIP010000095.1 GCA_949957035.1 uncultured Lachnospiraceae bacterium | reverse complement strand
CGCTCCAGAATACAGCGCCCGTAATTCCCGAAACCTATCAATACAATCGTATTTTCATGGCTGCATAATGCCTTCGTGCGCCAATACTGCCTCGCACAGCAGTCATAACTATGGAAAAAATTAATGTTTCCGGATAGATGGTCATGTCCGTTGGTCGTTCTTGCATATACCTCCACCGGCAATTTATGTAAATCAATTGCTCGGCTGTTGACGCCGATATCATTTTCCTTCATCAGAAAAATCTTGCATCTGGCGCCTGTATCTTTCTTACAGGCTACGATTCTTGCAGGGGACGCGTTGACAAACAGGCAGGGATAATCCGGAAACTCCATCTGCTCGTCTATCTTTTCTCCATAGATAATCACTGCGTTCGGATCTTCCTTATAGATATTTTCCGCTAAAGTGTTGGCTTCCGCACCGTAATCGGCAAAATAGTACCAGTTTTTCTTCCGCTGAAAACCAAGCATGAGGAACGGCAGTCCCTCGCTTGTGACAAAGGATACGACGGCGCCAAACAAGGTCATCATCATTCCTGCAGACAGGAACAGAAACACGACTCCTACCCCATGTCCAAGCGGCGTTACGGGCGTTAAGTCACCGTAGCCTACCGTCGTAAGCGTAACCAGAGAGTACCAGAACGCATCGCTGAATGTTCGGATGGTCGCGCTGCTGTCCGTATATTCAGAGAAATAAAGAAGCACAACCAGCCCGATATAGATAAATAGCAAAAACAAAGTCATATACAGATAGATTTTTTTCCTTCTTTTCATAGGAAACCATCTCCTTTTACTGCTTACTTTCTGATATATTATACCATACAGACGGACAAAGAAAATATGTATCGAAAATATTTCGAAAATTCTGTCTACCTGCCGGCATAAAGAAAACAGAAAGAAAACATTTACTTTAGCACATTATTTTGCTAATATAAATGAGTAATCATTCACTATACGAATGGCTTGAGAGAAAAGGAGGAACAACATGTTAGAAAAGCTCTTCAAATTGAAGGACAACAACACAGACATCCGGACAGAGGTACTGGCGGGCATCACGACGTTCATGACAATGGCGTATATTCTCGCCGTAAATCCCAGTATCCTTGCAGTAGCAGGAATGGATCAGGGCGCTGTGTTCACAGCAACGGCGCTGGCATCATTCATCGGTACGCTTCTGATGGCGTTTCTGGCCAATTATCCGTTTGCCCTTGCACCCGGAATGGGATTGAACGCTTATTTTGCGTACACCGTAGTCCTTGGTATGGGATATGAATGGGAGGTCGCGCTTACGGCGGTATTCATCGAAGGTATTATCTTTATCGTCCTGTCCCTCACGAATGTACGCGAGGCGATTTTTAATGCGATTCCGCTGAACCTTAAAGCGGCGGTCAGTGTGGGCATCGGTCTGTTCATCGCATTTATCGGACTGCAGAATGCGAATATCGTTGTGGGGGGCGCTACATTGGTAGAGTTGTTTTCCATAGACGGATATAATCTTGCCAATGACGTGACAGCAGGCTTCAATGATGTAGGAATTACTGTTTTGCTTGCCATTGCAGGGGTGATCATTACAGGAATCTTAGTCATTAAGAATATAAAAGGAAATATTCTGTGGGGGATTCTGATTACCTGGATTCTCGGAATCATCTGCCAGTTCGCCGGGATTTACGTCCCGAATCCTGAACTTGGATTCTACGGACTTCTTCCGGATTTCAGCAATGGGCTGTCTATCCCAAGCATCATGCCTGTCTTCGGGAAACTACAGTTTGGCGGAATCTTTTCACTGAATTTTATTGTCGTTATCTTTGCGTTTTTATTTGTGGATATGTTTGATACTATCGGTACGCTGATTGGCGTCGCTTCCAAGGCGGACATGCTGGATGAAGAAGGAAAGCTTCCAAGAATCAAGGGCGCGCTGATGGCGGATGCGGTTGCCACCACTGCGGGCGCTGTGCTTGGAACCACTACGACTACCACCTTCGTTGAGAGCGCTTCCGGAGTGACTGAGGGCGGCAAGACGGGGCTTACGTCTGTGACAACGGCAATCCTGTTCGGACTGGCGCTGTTCCTCTCCCCGATTTTCCTTGCGATTCCGTCGTTTGCAACGGCTCCGGCTTTGATTGTCGTAGGGTTCTATATGTTGACGAATGTTGTGAACATTGATTTCAGCGATATCTCCGAGGCCCTTCCCTGTTATATCTGTATTGCTGCAATGCCGTTTTTCTATAGTATATCCGAAGGGATTTCTATGGGAGTGATTTCTTATGTGGCATTGAATCTTATTACCGGAAAAGCGAAAGAGAAAAAAATCAGTTTACTTATGTATGTGCTGGCAGTACTGTTTATTCTGAAATATATATTCCTGTAATAAATTACTGCATCACTCGTTTAATATTATAACCTTGCTGTATGCCGCATACTGTCCTGTACCTTTGTACGTACAGGACATATGCGGCATAATCATCTGATTGCTTTGCAGGGCTCAAAGACCAAATTCCAGACACGCTTTAAACTGATCGCAGTCAATTCTGATATCGAACTCCCCGCCCAGCGCTTTCGCATAGGTACTCACAATCGCAAGCCCGAGTCCGTTTCCATCGCTCGTCCTTGCCTGGTCGCCCCGCGCAAAACGTTCTACAATATCCTCTTTCGTAAAATCCATAAAGTATTTTGCCGTATTGGTAATCTCTATACACACGCGCCTCCCTGCTGATTCCTCCAAATCCGTACCATCCGCCCGCTCCTTCAGAGACGTCTTTACAAACACTCTGGTTCCGTCTGCCGAATACTTCAGCGCATTCTCAATCAAATTCTGACAGATACGGTAAAAATACGTATTATCGGAATAAATCTTCGTGTCCTCTTGGGTAAGCCGCATCACAAACTCCAGGCCGCTTTCTTTAATCCGGTCATCCATATCTGCGAAAATCTGTTCAATCAGACGATTCACCTCAAAATTCTCTTTCTTAAGCTCCACATTGCCACTGCTGGCCTTAGCCAGAGAAAACAGGCTGTTTACCATCTCGTTTAGCTTCTCCGTCCGCGCTGATACTACATCCACATAGTCTTGCACAACCTCGCTTAACTCCTCCTTCTTAATCAGTTCAATATAACCAACCATGGACGTAAGAGGCGTCTTCAAATCATGGGACACATTGGTAATCAAATCGACCCGAAGCTGGTCGCTGCGCGATACCTTCTCAAGGCTTTTCCGCTCAATCTCCAACGCCTCCGCAAGACGAAGCTGCAAACGCTCATCCATCCGGTCAAATACAGCCTCCATTTTTCCAAACCAAAACCTCCTAAGGGTTCTTAAGGCAATCAAAAATTGAATTAGAACCGTAATGACCATGACATAGCCTGTTGCATAATTATAGTAGCCCCATCCTCCTCCCCACAGACCATTACCAAACACAAGGCTATACATATACCAGACTGTTGCCAAACAGGCGGCGCCAAAGATCTTGCATAGCTGCTTTAAAGAATAGGACTCACTCTTTTTCCATTCCTCAAAGCCAAATTCTCCCTCTACTCCCCATTCCTGATACTTCCACTCCAAATACCGTCTCAGCATAAGGGAAATACCAATCCCCAGACAGACGTTCAACAACGCCCCAAAGCCTAAGACCGTCTCCGTACTATACGAACGCCGATAAGAAATCAAAATCATGAAGCCGAACACTCCGAAAATCATCAAAAATAATCCCGGCAGGGAAATCCACTTCTTCTTCAAAAACAAATATCCCTTCTCAATTATATTTTTCCATCTTGTATCCAATACCCCACACCACCTTTACATATCTTGGTTTCTTAGAATCAATTTCTACCTTCTCGCGAATATGGCGGATGTGCACCATGACCGTATTCTCCACGGCAAAATCTGACTTCTCCTTCCATACCAGCTCATAAATCTGCTCCGCCGGGAAAATCTGCCCCGGATGCTCCATCAGAAGCTCTAAAATCTTATATTCCGTAGCAGTCAGCCGCACCTCCTCCCCTTCCACAATCACTACCTTCTGTTTCTTATCCAGCACAAGCCCGCCATTGACAATCTTATCCTTATCTGTCTTGGGCTTCTCCTCGCCCCATGCGCGGTACCGCCGCAGATGTGCCTTTACCCTTGCCGTCAGCTCTGCCGGCTGGTAAGGCTTCTCCACATAATCGTCCGCCCCCAGAATGAGCCCCGACACCTTATCGCTCTCCTCGGTCTTAGCCGACAGTATAATCACAGGAATCTTACTTTTTTCCCGCAGCTTCATCAATGCAGACAGACCGTTCAATCTCGGCATCATCACATCCAACAAGATTAAATCAATCTTCTCCCGCTCTAATGCCTCCAAAGCTTCCATACCGTCATAAGCCTTGACTACCCGATATCCCTCATATTTTAACAGCTCGCTGAGAGAATATACAATCTCTCTGTTATCATCCACGATCAGAATCGTCTCCTCCTCCATAAGACATCCCTCCATTCTCACATATAACGTCTGATGTTCCTTACACGAACACTATAATATATCTGGCTTAAAAGAAACTCAACGTAAATCTTAAAAATTCCTTAACGTACGCTGCACCACAAAAAAAGAAAGCCCGTTCTAATTTACGGACTCTCCAAAAACTTCAAACACTAAGACTCCTCGAAATGCTCCAAAAAGCACCCCTCTTCATGGGAATAAATCACCCCTATTGCCTGCAGGTAAGCATAGATAATCGTAGTACCGACGAACTTCATGCCTCTTCTCTTCAAATCCTTCGATACTGTATTCGAAAGCTCTGAATGGGACCGTCCTTTTTCATAGACCACCTTCCCATCCGTAAATCCCCAGATATAGTTCGAAAAACTCCCAAACTCCTTCTGTATACTCCGAAACACCCCGGCATTTACCACAGCGCTTTGAATCTTCCGTCTGTTTCGGATAATATCCGGGTTCTCCCGCAGCTTCTCCATACGTTCCTCATCATATGCACAGACTTTTTCCAAATCAAAATGATCAAATGCCTTTCGAAAGCTCTCCTGCTTATTCAGCACACACTCCCATGTAAGCCCCGCCTGAAAGGATTCCAGAACCAACATCTCAAACAGCTTATGGTCGTCATACACCGGTACGCCCCACTCCTCATCGTGATACCGGATATACCGCTCATTCTTCGGGTTCGCCCACTGACATCTCGCCTTACCGTCTGTCCATTCCATATACACTTTCCCTCTTCAAAACCTTATCATTTCAAATTCTCTTCTTGCCCTGTACGCAGGAATACAAAAAGAGCGCTCCCTGTCAACCTGATTTCCCTCATAGACATACCGCCCGTCCTCCTTCCTGCGAAGGGTCACCACATGCGCATAATAGCAATCCAGTCCTTCCTCAACCGACACAGCCTCTACGTATGCGCTCAGCGTACCATCCCCATTGTCTGCACACCTGACAACTTCCGGAAACGAGGGCTGCAGCTGCTGCACCCGGTTCCTGATTCCAATCGGATACCAGGGATACCGTCCCTTCTCGCCGTCATACCTTCCATACCTCTCTAATTCCTGAACTGAGATATCAAAATACCGCCTAATCACATCTTCAAATTCCTCTTTGGGAATCCCCTGTGCATATACTCCCTCTTCCAGTCGTTTTCCTTTTTCCGCGGCATAAAGGAACTCAAATAAATCATTGAACTCAATCTTCTCCATCCCCGACATATCCCAGTCCACCAGAAACAGATTATTACAGAAATAACTGACAGGAACAATATATTGCTCTGTAATCTCCCGACACTGTTCTTCAAGGGGCAAAACCCGGCAAAAAATGTGCATATCCATCTCCTGATTCCTGGACAACGCTTTCTCCCAAATCAGCCAGCCCTTCTGAGTATACTCCCACCGGTACGCCCGAATCTTCTCTAACTGCTGGAGCGCCGGCTTCATACCCTCGCCAGCCAAGGCAGCCGCAGACGTTACATATAACTCATCCTTCACAAAATCCAGATGATAATACCGAAAAACTCCTACCGTATTCACCTGATAAAATTCTGCCTCTGCATCCTTTCCCGCCAACGCGTCTCTCAAGGCGCCATCCACCTGCCTGTAATTCGTCAGATTATAATCCCGGTTTCCGCAGGTAACGGAAAGGCCCTCGGCCCCGCCAATTTCTATCATCTCATGCAGAGCGTCTTCATCAATGTCGCCTGTATTATCCATCCTGCCAAGAATATCCCCGCAGCTATCCATAAATGAAAACAGCTTCTTAACCGTCTCTTCTTGTTCCCTCTCCTCCATCTCCACCACTTTCAGAACATAGTCCTGTTCATCCTGGTTCTCCTCTTCCCTGTATGCATCCTCGCCGCTATATTTTTTCGTTTGCTCAATACGGCCGCTGTCATGGCTTAATTCCCCGCCCTTGCAGCCCGCCAATAGTACAGGTATCAGAATCGAAAATAATATAAATGTAATAACAGGTATTTTTCTCATATATTCTCATATGCTACCTTCAGCATCTCAACAATCTGAGCCTCCGTAAAACGGCTGCTGTCGATGCAGAGGTCATAGGTACTCATATCCATCCACTTTTCATCCGTAAAATACTCATAGAAGCTGCGTCGTTCCTTGTCTGCCTTTTTTACATATATACGCGCATCTCTCTCCGGAACCTCCATACGCGCGGCGGCTACCGAAACCCGATATTCAAATGGCGCATGGATAAAAACCTTCAAACAATCCTCTCCCAAAATCTGTCCTGCACAACGTCCGATAAAAATACACTCCTCCCGCTTGGCAATAAACTTAATAATCTCCGTCTGCGCCTGAAAGAGCACATCATTCATCGGATAGAAACGGTACTGAGACTCCATCTGCGCCGGTTCTTCCAACGGGTAACGCCACTGGCTGGCGCGCTTCTCATCTACTTTCAAAAGCTCCTCATAAGGAAGCCCCTGTTCCTTGCTTGCAATCTGTATCAAATCCTTGTCATAGCAGTGGATTCCCAACTCCTCAGACAAAGCCTTTCCTATCTTTCTTCCGTTACTTCCGAACATTCGGTTAATAGTGATGACCCGTTTTGACATAATAAAAACTCCTTCCTGCCATAAATTTTCTATTTTTATTATAACAAAATTTTCTGAAAATTGCTATACTAAAACCAGAATTGAACGGCAGTCTAATGATTTTACGGTATCTCCTTTTCACTCCTGTTTCTCACTGTCAAACTTCAATATTTTTCGCCAAATCCAGTAATTATTATATTTTCTCTATTGCAATAATCTACATTCTATATTACACTACAAAATACAAGCCATATCACTTTGCGCCCTCTTATTGGGTGCAGCCCCGCCTGTGAAAGGCATATATTACAATATACACAAATGGAATAGTTTCAAGAGAGGTATTTATAATGGAAAAAAAAGAATTTACAGAACAGGTCATGAAGTTAGTCACAGACAATCCGGTGAAGTATATTAAAATCCGAGACACATTTGAGGAAATGTTTGGGAACCGCGACATCAGCAAGCCCGAAGCCATCAGCGACCAAGAGTATAAACGGCTTCGTCTCAGATTCCAGGATATTGACGTCCCTTTCAGTTGGTGCAACACCAAAGAAGCGGTCTGCCAGTTATATATTGCAATAGATAAGCACCGCAGCAGACACGATGATGATAATTATACGTTCAAGAAATCTACAAAAACCAAGAAAAAAGGTCTGTTCGGTCTGTTCAGATAAAAGAATAAAAACCGCCTTGCAAGTATCATATCCCGATAACGCAAGGCGGTTTTTCATATTTCACTTCTAACAGAACAAAATGATCAACTGGGAAGCCAGCACTACTGCAATCAATGCAATGGGATAAGTCGCCGCATATGCAGCCGCAATATCCTCCGTCCCCGCCATATTAATCAGCGTCCCAAGAGCCGGCGTACTGGTCATACCTCCGGTCAGCGAACCAAGATTATTAAGGAGCGGCAATTTCAATATATTCTTTGCAATGATAAATCCAATAATCATCGGCAGAATCGTCATAATCGCCCCATACAGGAAATAAATCGGCTCGAAATACTGTACGAATTTGGCGCCGCCGGATACTCCGGCTCCAATCAGGAACAGCATCAGCCCCAGTTCCCGCAGCATTTTCAGAGTAGAACTCTTAGGCACAATGGAAATCTTTCCGATATGCCCATAATGCCCGAACACCAACGCTGTCAGCAGGCATCCGCCCGTAGTAGTCAGGGAAAAGTTCCGGTAACTGATACTTCCCACCAGAATCCCCACCACCGCTGCCAATGAAAACGCCATGAACCCGAACTCGTCTACCTCTGTCAGAATCAGGCTCTTCCTCTTTGCGCTCCCGCCTTCTTGGGCGGCAATCTTCGCAACTTCTTCGTTCATATCCGCCTTCATGACCTTGGGGACAATCTGTACGAACAATACGACTCCAATGACCCCGAACAGATATGCAATCCCGTACCCGACGGACACCAACGCCTCCAAATCTGCGCCCACTGCCGCCTTGGATGCGGAGAATGCCGGCGTACTGGTCAACGCTCCCGAAAGGATTCCAACCAGAATCGCCTTGAACTGGTCATGGTCAAGTTCCGTAAAGTTACCGCCGATAAAGATACATAATACACAAGTAGCCGCAGCCGCAAGGATAATCATTGCGCCGAGCAGGACGTAAGATTTAAAATTCCGCTTCAAATTCCCGAAAAAATTCGGTCCTGCAATAAAACCTACGGAAGTCACGAAGAAAACCAGTCCCATATTCTCGACGATTTTCAGCGCGTCCGTAGCAAACGACGCATCTCCTGCCATCAGGTTATCTGACAGCTTTCCGTATAACAGACACCCATAGACCAGAGCAACGATAAATACTCCGGCAGTTCCAAGGTCGATTCCCTTTACTTCAATCCTGCCGATGGAATAGCCGACGGCAGCAATCGCAAAGATT
>CATLIP010000094.1 GCA_949957035.1 uncultured Lachnospiraceae bacterium | reverse complement strand
CCAAAGCCTCGTCTACCTGCGCAAGGGCCTCTAAACACTTCTTCACCCTTGCCTCACAGTGTCCGCACATCATACCTTCGAGTTTCATTGTTTTTGTCATCTTTTTTTCCTCCTTTTTTTCATTTCCTTTTTTCTGTCCCTGCATGCTCCCATATCCTTCGGATTTAGCGGAAATATCCGCTTCATTCCGTAATGCCTTGTCCTTCGATGCATCGTGCATCCTGAACCAGTTCAGACGCAATGCATTCGTTACCACACAGAAACTAGACAGGCTCATAGCCGCCGCGCCGAACATCGGGTTCAGTTTCCAGCCAAGCAGGGGATACCATATCCCTGCCGCCAGCGGGATTCCAATCACATTATAGAAAAATGCCCAGAACAAGTTTTCATGAATATTGCGAAGCGTCGCACGGCTTAAACGGATTGCCGCCGGGACGTCGCTTAGGCGGCTCTTCATCAGCACAACGTCCGCTGCATCAATGGCGATATCCGTTCCTGCTCCGATGGCAATACCCATATCCGCCCTCGTAAGGGCCGGCGCATCGTTGATGCCGTCTCCCACCATGGCCGTCTTTCCTTTTTCTTTCAGCTTACGGATTACCTGCTCCTTCCCGGAAGGCAGTACGCCGGCAATGACCTCGTCAACCCCCGCCTGCCGTCCGATTGCCTGAGCCGTCCTCTCGTTATCCCCGGTCAGCATGACTACATGGATTCCCATATTCTGCAGCTCTTTTACCGCTTTCGGGCTGTCTTCCTTGATTACGTCCGCCACGGCGATAATCCCCATCAGGCGTCCGTTTTTCCCAAAGAACAGCGGCGTCTTGCCCTCCTCGGAAAGCCGGGCGGCTCTTTGCTTCATCTCTTCTGGCACATCCATACTTTCACTGATGAAAGCCAGATTCCCTCCGGTCAGCAAATCACCCTCCAGCACTCCCCGCAGTCCATTTCCCGGCACAGCCTGGAAATCATCCACTTCAAGCCCGGACTCTTCTTTGCCGTCCTTTGGCGAAGCCAGCCCTCTCTCCTTCGCAAGACCCAGAATCGCCTTGGCAAGCGGATGCTCGCTCTTTCGCTCCAGTGCGTAAGCCAACCTAAGCAGCTCGTCTTCCGTCACTTCAAAATCATCCACTGCCCCTACATCCTTCATGGAATGTCCAGCGGGAATCATATCCGTGACCTTTGGCTCCCCGCTGGTAATGGTTCCCGTCTTATCCAGCGCAACAATCTGCATCTTACCTGTTTCTTCCAGAGACACGGCTGTCTTAAACATAATCCCATTCTTCGCCCCCATCCCATTGCCGACCATAATCGCAACCGGGGTTGCAAGCCCAAGGGCACAAGGGCAGCTAATCACCAATACGGAAATTCCCCGGGCCAGTGCAAACCCTATGTCCTGGCCTGCCGCAAGCCACACAAGAATCGTAACTACAGCAATACCGATGACCGCCGGGACAAACACTCCCGACACCCGGTCTGAAATCTTGGCAATCGGCGCTTTTGTAGCCGCCGCGTCACTGACCATCTGGATAATCTGGGAAAGGGTCGTATCCTCCCCGACTCTGGTTGCCTCGCACCTAAGGAAACCAGACTGATTCAGCGTCGCCGCAGACACTTGGCTTCCTGCCTCTTTATCTACCGGGATACTCTCGCCGGTCAGGGCAGACTCATTGACCGCGCTGCTTCCTTCCAGAACCACGCCGTCCACAGGGATATTCTCCCCCGGCCTTACCACAAACACATCCCCTTTTAACACCTGACGGATGGGGACTTCTTGTTCCATACCGTCCCGGACGACTACCGCCGTCTTAGGGGCCAGCTTCATCAGGCTTTTCAGCGCATCCGTCGTCCTTCCCTTAGAACGTGCCTCTAACATTTTCCCGACGGTAATCAGCGTCAGTATCATAGCCGCCGACTCGAAATAAAATTCATGCATCAGGGACATAACCTGCTCCATGTCCATATGCATCTGGGCGTCCGTCATGGCGAATAAAGCGTATGTGCTGTACACATAGGACGCCCCCGCCCCCAGAGCCACCAGCGTATCCATGTTGGGCGCGCGGTGCCAGAGACTTTTAAACCCACTGACGAAAAACTTCTGGTTGACAATCATGACCGCCGTTGTGAACAGCAGTTGAATCAACCCCATTGCCACATGGTTTCCTGCAAGAAATCCTGGTACAGGCCAGTTCCACATCATATGCCCCATGGAAACATACATCAGCGGTATCAGGAAACAAAGAGAGGCAATGAGCCTTCGCTTCAGAATTGGGGTTTCCGTATCTTTCAGTATCCCCGCATCCATCGCCTCGCCGCCTGAAGCTTCCTCTGCGCCGCCTGACGATTTCTGCGCGGCGCCATATCCTGCCGCCTCCACGGCTTCAATCACCTTTGCGGCGGGGACGTCGCCCTCCACGCCCATGGAATTTGTCAGAAGGCTTACCGAGCAGGACGTCACGCCGTCAAGCTTCGAGACGGCCTTTTCCACACGGGCGCTGCACGCCGCACAGCTCATGCCCGTTACCGTATATTGCTCCATCGAATATCCCTCCTATCTTGCCGATATAACTTCTAAAATACCATACAGGGGTATCATCTCATCATCTTCTGTCATGTTGCCACTAACTCATCTACCGTCTCATCCTTCCCATTACGGATATCCTCGGTTACACAGGTGCGGATATGGTTCGTAAGCAGAACCCGGTTGAAACTGTTGAGCGCCGCATTCACAGCCGACACCTGAATCAGGATATCCGGGCAGTACGCGCCGTTCTCCACCATCTTCTTCAATCCCCGCACCTGTCCTTCAATCCGGCTTAGACGGTTGAGCAGATCCTTGTATTCTTTTTCTGAACGTTCCTTTGTCTTATGACAGCATTCCTGTCTTTCATCCATATGCCTGCACCTCATTTCCAAATATATTATATACCCCTACAGGGTATAATGCAAGAGGAATTTTCTAAAATAAATGGCTTGAGTGATTACCATACATCATAACAAAAATCGCCACCTATTTTAAAGTGACGATTTCCTTATTTATTTTATATTATATCCAGCTCTGGTACAGGTTCTTCAAACAGCTGCATCAGGTCATGGTTTGCCCCAATGTTAGTCGCTTCAAAATGGTTCAGACATGGAGCAAGCCAAGGAAGTTCCCTGCCCATCTCCCGTACCAGATCAAAAATTTCCAAATCGGTTGTCTTATATAGGGAATGATATCCAAATCCTTTACCCGCAAATCGAAATACAATGCCTTTAAATGTTTCACTTCTCTTTTTGCCATTATGCCACACTCAGTTTCTTCGTATAATGGTACAGAACATCCTCTACGGCAAAATCCTCCGCATTCTCCCCATCATCGCTGTTGTACCAAATCCACTTAGTTACATATGCCATAAACCATACTTTTTCTTTTAGGGAAGTAATGATACACCCGAACGCACCATAATCTTCCGGCTTCCCATTCCCTGTAAAGCACAAAGTCCCGTCCGGCTCCTTGGTCTGATTCAGCCTATATCTGGAGAATGATTGTTCCAATGCCTGATAGATACTCTCAACCTGATATTTCTGGTCAGCGATAATTTTATTCTCATCCATTTTTATTTCCAGCTTCAACATAACAGCCTCCTTTATTTCAAAAACCATACACAATCATTTCCTGTACTCATTATATCCGACTTTATCTAAAAAATCTATCCAATTTTGATTTCACACACCCTCAGCACATTTCCTGCCACCTGGAAACGTACCTCCATTCCCGCATATTCCATCCCATAGATCCGCTCGGAATCATCCTGATAAGACGGTCTTGGATCTTGCGCCAATATCTGCGCCAGAACCTCCCTATGCTCTTGCGGCACTATTTCCATCCACACCTTTGGAATCTCCACAGAAAGCCCATATCCCTTCATACGCTCCGCAAATCCCCCTGACGCTTCCTCGCAGCAGTCCACATAAGGAAGATAGGGTTTCACATCATAGATAGGCGTTCCATCCATCAGGTCGGCTCCCCGTACATGTAAGACAATCCCTTTCCCTTCCCGTTTCTCTATCCGCTCAAGCTCCACACAGGACAACCCCAGCGGGTTCGGGCGAAACGGAGAACGGGTGGCAAATACTCCCACACGTTGATTACCGCCAAGCCTTGGCGGTCTTACAGTGGGACTCCATTCTTCCCGGATACATTTCGAGAACCCCCAGACCAGCCATATATGGGAAAACTCTTCCAATCCCCGAAACGCCTCCGGATTGCGGTACTTAGGTTCAAACAGAACCTCTGCCTTCGTATCCGCAAGCCCGCTCTGCCTTGGAATCCCGAATTTTGCCGGAAAATCCGAACGAATATGTGCAATCACTTCCAATGTCAATTTATCCTCATTTGTTCCCATCAATTCCCCAACCTCTCACGAATCATCCGAATCTCATCCTTATGCCCCTCATCGTCAAGGGGAGTTTCCAGATAAAAAGGCAAATCCTTCAGCACAGGATGGCGCAAGACGCCAAGCAGCGCTTCCATGCCAATCTCTCCTCCCCCAACCACCGCATGCCTGTCCTTATGGGATTCAAAAGGCATCATACTGTCGTTGAGATGCACGGCCTTCAGCAGTTCTAATCCAAGCACGCGGTCAAACTCAGCAAGCACACCGTCCAAATCATTGACGATATCATATCCTGCCGCAAACACATGGCAGGTATCCAGACAGATGCCAATCCTCTCCGGATGCGCCGCATTGTCCCGGATTTCCCTCAGATGCTCAAATCTTGCGCCAATCTCTGTCCCCTTTCCCGTCATGGTTTCCAGAAGGATCGTAATCCTCTCATTCCCTGTAATCGCCTGGTCAAGGCCACGGATAATATTTTGGATTCCTTTCTCCACCCCAATTCCAGTATGGCTTCCCGGATGGAAGACCAGATATTCTATACCCAGGTCATCCATCCTCGCCACGTCCTCCCGGATTGCCGTACATGCGAACTCATACACCCGCTGCTGGGCGCTTGCAAGATTCATGGTATATGGCGCGTGGGCCAGAAGCGCGCCGAACTGATGTGCCTTCCGAATCTTCTGGAACTTTTCCACCTCTTCTTCTGTGTATACTTTGAAATTCGATCCCCTTGGATTCCGGCTGAATATCTGCATCGTATTCGCTTCCATCCATACCACATTTTCGGCTGTCTTCACCAGTCCCTTGGCAATCGACATATGCGTACCAATCGTTAACATATTTTCTCCTTCTTCTTGAAAATAAACATATCTGACGCTCATTTTCTTTTTATTTAACATTATACGTATTTTCAAAAACAATACAATATCTTAAATAAGATAAAAATGTTAAAATAGATATTGTTCAACAATTTCAAAAAATGGAGGAATCATGGATGGATTATAAGACAAAAGCATGGGAAAAGGATGGATTTGTATTAAGACTAGCCCGAAAGGAAGACGCCATAGAATACTATGAGCATAACTTCAACCCCTTAGACAGCGAAACCGCCCGATTGACAGGGAGTAAATCTCATTTTACACGAGATGAGGTCATCCGTTTTTTTCAGGAATGTATCGATTCCCCTGACCGATATGATTTTGTTATCCTGTCTCCTGAGGGCCATATCATCGGAGAGAGCATACTCAATGAAATCAACCATGAACTTCGCTGTGCAAATTTCCGAATCTGCCTGTTCCACAGCGAAGGGTACGGAAAAGGTATCGGTTCCTGGGCAATTGAAAAGACCTTGGAATTTGCATTCCGTGATTTAAAGCTGCATCGGGTGGGATTAGACGTATATTCATTCAATCCAAGGGCAATCCAAGCATATGAAAAAGCCGGTTTTAAACATGAGGGTATTCTAAGGGACGCCGTTAAGGATGGAACTTCCTATGCCGACGATATTCTCATGGCAATCTTAGAAGACGAGTGGAGGAGCATGGAAAAAAATAAGGACCTGCAATAGCGCTGCGCCACAAAACGGGGCTGCCGGGAAAATATTCCCCGGCAGCCCCGTAAATCATACTGCCTGATATAAAAATCTAACTCCGCAGCGTGAAACGCCCCACAAGACCTTTCATCACCTGCGCCTGACTGGACAGCTCCTCGCTTGCCGCAGCAGACTCCTCTGCCGTAGCAGAATTTGTCTGTACCACACTGGAAATCTGGTCAATTCCAAGTGTCACCTGAGCAATTGAGTCAGCCTGCTGATCAGCGGCAGAAGCAATCTTATCCACAGAAGCCACTACACTCTTCGTACTTTCTACAACAGCGAACAGAGACTCCGCCGTAGCGTTGGCAATCTCGGTTCCCTTCTCCACAGCCTGAACCGTACCCTCAATAAGTGCAGCCGTACTCTTAGAAGCTTCGGAAGACTTACTTGCCAGATTACGAACCTCATCCGCAACCACGGCAAATCCCTTGCCTGCCTCGCCTGCACGCGCCGCTTCCACCGCGGCGTTGAGCGCCAGAATATTTGTCTGGAAGGCAATGTCCTCAATCGTCTTAATAATCCTGCTAATCTGTCCAGATTTATCACTGATTTCCGTCATAGCGGCAATCATCTCCTGCATCTGCTCATTGCTGGTCGCCACCTGATCTCCGGTCTGATCCGTCTGGCGGCGAACTTCATTGGCATTGGACGCAGTATCCTTAACCTGAGTAGAAATCTCATTAATGGTAGCTGCCAGCTCCTGAATAGAACTTGCCTGCTCCGTAGCGCCTTGAGAAAGAGCCTGCGCGCCGGAAGAGACCTGATCACTGCCGGAAGAAACCTGATCTGCCGCCTGATTAATCTGTCCCAGCGTATCGTTAAGGGAAAGTGAGATCTCCTCAAGAGCCTGCTTCACCTTGGCAAATTCGCCTTCATAATTCAAGGTCAGGTCAAACACCAGATTACCGCCTGCAATCTGCCGCAGCACATTGGATATCTCATTAATATAACTTACATAATTACGCAGACGCCCTACCGTCTTATTGAAATTGGTCGCCAGCGTACCCAGCTCATCCTTAGACTTATATGTAATATTCTGATCTAAATCACCCTCAGCAATCTTCCTTGCAACACCGTCAAGCTCTCTGACCGGACTGTTAATACTTCGAATAATATAGATTGCCATCAGAACAGAAAGTACTGCAATCACCAACAATGCGGCTATAACAATCTTTCCGGCATCCGAATACAGCTTATCGCCCTCCCGACTCGCTGCATCTGACCCTTCCTTGTTATACTCCACAACATCAAGCAACAGATCCGATACGCCGTCATACAATGATATGGTTCCTAAGACAATCTCCATAGCCTCATCCGTCTTATTCTCACGGCTTAACGCAAGCAGAGTTTCATGATTCTTAAGATATTCATTCCACTCATTCTGCGCATTCGTTATAAGCTGCCTGTCGTTTTCATCCGCGACCAGAGAAGAGATATATGTGTTAAATGTTTCTTCAATCCGCTGGCTGCGATCTTCCATCTTCGTCTCCGCACTCTGCATCGTCTGCTGATCCTGAGCCACGATATGTTTATACTCTTCTCTTCGGAAATCCGACGTAAGGGTATTCAGCTCCTCAGATGCGATAACAGAAGGCAGCCATTCCTCCGAAATCTCCGTCGACCCTTTATTAATCCGGTTCATATATGACAAGGACATTATTCCCAACGCGACCATCCCTATCAACATAAAAACAGCAAGCAAAAATAGTTTCGTCTTGATCTTCAAGTTCTTCATCTCATACTTTCTCCTTTAGTTCCTCTACGTTTTCATCGTCATGCAATATGGACATATCTTATTCTCTTTCCGCTCATTCCATATACAAATTAGACATATTACAATTATACAAACCCTAAATCAAAATGTCTACCAAAAATATGAAAAATTTACTTTCTTTCCGCAACGATAAGCCCCAGCTCCTCAAGCTGCTTCTTTTCCACGGCCGTAGGCGCCTCTGTCATCAAATCTGACGCATCCTTCACCTTCGGAAATGCAATCACATCCCGGATGCTGTCCTCTTTCGCCATCAGCATCACCAGCCGGTCCAGCCCATAGGCAAGCCCCGCGTGAGGCGGCACGCCGTACTTGAACGCCGTCAAGAGGAAACCAAACTGTTCCTGCGCCTGCTCTTTCGTAAACCCAAGCACCTCGAACATCTTGCTCTGAATTTCAGGATTAAAGATACGCACGCTTCCTCCGCCAATCTCATTACCGTTTAACACAATGTCATAAGCCTTCGCACGCACTCTTCCCGGCTCACTGTCAATATATCCAAGGTCTTCCTCCATCGGCATGGTAAAGGGATGATGTTTCGCCGTAAAACGCTCCTGTTCCTCACTCCACTCCAGAAGCGGGAACTCTGTCACCCACAGGAATTTATACTCACTCTTATCGAGCAGCTCCATCTGACGGGCAAGCTCCAGACGCAGCGCGCCCAACACGTCCCAAACCACCGTATTCTTATCCGCCGCAAACAGCAGAAGATCCCCTTTTTCGCCGTCCATCGCGGCAATCAGGGCAGACATCTCCTCATCCGTCATGAACTTTGAAAATGAAGACTTGGCCGTACCATCCTCCTGAATTGCAATATAGGCAAGCCCTTTTGCACCGTAATCTTTCGCAAACGATACCAGCTTATCAATCTTCTTGCGGGGCATGCTCCCCTGCCCTTTGGCGTTGATTCCGCGAACAGAGCCGCCATTTTCAACGGCGCTCTTAAATACCACAAACTCACAGTCCTTCACAGTCTCCGTCACATCACAGAGCTCCATGCCAAAGCGGATATCCGGCTTATCTGAGCCAAAACGATCCATGGCCTCCTGCCAGGTCATCCTTGGAATCGGAAGCTTTACCTCAATCCCCAGTACCTCTTTGAACAGCTTCGCAATCAGCCTCTCATTGATTTCAATCACATCGTCCACATCCACAAAAGACAGCTCCATATCAATCTGCGTAAACTCCGGCTGACGGTCAGCCCTTAAGTC
>CATLIP010000093.1 GCA_949957035.1 uncultured Lachnospiraceae bacterium | reverse complement strand
ATGTACTTCTGCATGTACTGCATCCTGCTTGGCGGGGAAATGAATGTGCTGCTTTGCGGAAAGATTTTTGCAAAGAAGTGAAACAGAGATTTTGAAATAAGGAACATAGGAGGATGAATATGAAACAGAAGACCCGTTTAATGACACCAGAAGAGAGTCAGCGTTTCGAGTTTGTACAGGCGGTGGCATTCGAGATAGCCCTTGACTATGAAGAGGAGAAAAAGAAATCCCAGACGGATTTGGAGACAGATGTAAACTGCAGGAAAATCGGAGTATTTTCAGAAGACGACGCTGTGCTGTACGGATGCCTTCTTTATAACGAATACCGCTGTCGTTTCGACGGCAAAGAGATGCTTCTTGGGGGAATCGGAGGCGTTGCGACGCTGCCCGAATACAGAAGGAACGGAATTATCCGTACCTGTATGAATTTTACTTTACGAGATATGTATGAGCAGGGATGTGCATTTTCATTCTTATATCCATTCAGCATGCAGTATTATCGTAAATTTGGCTTTGAGGCAGGCAATGGGACGCATACTTGGACGATTCCCTTTACAGAGTTTCCAAAGAAGAGCATCGAAGGCAGCGTCGTACAGATTTTTCCGGGAGACAGCTTAGAGCCGCTTTTGAGAGTTTATGAAAAGTTTTATGAGGGATATAATCTTTCCTCTATTCGCGAAAAATATAGTTCACAAATGGAAAAAGAGGATTTGTTAAAGCAGCGCAGATATGTTTTTCTCTATCGCGATGGGGCCGGCGTTCCCAAAGGATTTTTCATTTATCGTAAAAAGAGTACGCCGAACGGCGCGGTTATGGACTGTGAGACTACGTTTGAAGCCCGTAATGATTTTTTATTTTTAGACGCCGATGCTTTTAGCGAGATGCTTTCTTTTATAAGGTCTGCCTTTGGCTCCTATTACGATAAGATTCAGTTTGCAATACCTGCAGATATCTCACTTTCTTTACTTGTGGGTGAAAATATTGAATCAGCATGTGAGAAATATTATGGCGGGATGTCAAGGGTTATTGATGTAAAGAAGGCGCTAAAGATGTGCAGATGCCTTGGAAGCGGGCAGCTTTACATAGGAATCAAAGACGATATTCTTTTGGAGAATCAGGGAGTGTGGAAAATCCGTTTTTCAGAGGGGCACGAGAATCAAGTAGAAAAGGTGAGCGCCGATATAGAAGAGGCAGCAGATCTTTTACTTCCGATCAATGAATTTTCTGCGTTGATTTGCGGCGATAAGGGCGCCGAAGATATTCGGTGGATGCCTAATGTGAAGGTATACTCGAAAGAAGAGGAGCTTGGCAAGATATTCTATCACAAGAAATGTTTTATGACGGAACTATTCTAAACAGTTCTAAAACAGTTCTAAAATTGTGAAAAGAACTTGACATCATTTTTTCGTATGTTATAATTTTAAGAAGCGTACGGATGTGCTTTCCATATGAAGCGGCACATCCGTATCCATAAAATGAAAAGCGATGACCGTGTAAGTAGAGAACTGTTTTCCAACAGAGAGAGGGAATCACCGGGCTGTAAGTTCCCTTTGGTTCAGACAGGAATCGAATTTCCCGCGCGAGCTGCATATTTGAAGCCATACTATGGTAGTAGGAGATGCCGTTTGATGCACGTTACGCATGTTTGAGCGCCCGCATTCATGAAGCCAGTGCGACTATGCGGGAATCAGGGTGGTACCACGGGTAATTGCTCGTCCCTTTTTGGGATGGGCTTTTTTTGTGCGCAGACCCGTGCAGAGTAAACATGTCGCTTGGGCGGCGCACGGGCCGCGCGGTCTTTCACTGTTTCCGGGAAAAGTGTAAATGACCGGAACAATTTTGTAAATGAGCAGGAAAGGAAGAGAAGCGATGAAAGAGAAATTGCAGAGCATCAAAGAGGAAGCGTTGAAGGCAATCAATGCTGCCGACATGCCGGAAAAATTGAATGATGTGCGTGTAAAGTTCTTAGGCAAGAAGGGAGAACTTACCGCCGTATTAAAGGGAATGAAGAATGTTGCGCCCGAAGAGCGCCCCAAGGTTGGGCAGCTGGTCAACGAGACGCGGGAGGCAATCGAGAGCATTTTAGAAGAGAGCAAGGCGAAGATGGAGCGGGCAATCCGTGAAGAGCGGATGAAGCAGGAAGTGATCGACGTTACGCTCCCCTCCAGGAAAAATATGGTGGGACACCGGCATCCTAATACCATTGCGTTAGAAGAGGTAGAGCGTATCTTCATCGGCATGGGCTACGAGGTGGTCGAGGGGCCGGACGTGGAGTACGACCTGTATAATTTTGAGAAGCTGAACATCCCCGACGGGCATCCGGCCAAGGATGAGCAGGACACCTTCTATGTCAATAAGGAAATCGTGCTGCGTACCCAGACATCCCCGGTTCAGGCGCGTGTGATGGAGCAGGGGAAGCTTCCCATCCGTATGATTGCGCCGGGAAGGGTGTTCCGCTCCGACGAGGTGGACGCGACCCATTCCCCGTCCTTCCATCAGATTGAAGGACTGGTCATTGACAAGAACATTTCTTTTGCAGATTTGAAAGGGACGCTGGAGGTATTCGCAAAAGAACTGTTCGGGCCGGACACGAAGACGAAGTTCCGTCCCCACCATTTCCCATTTACAGAGCCAAGCGCAGAGGTGGACGTTACCTGTTTCAAATGCGGGGGAAAGGGATGCCGTTTCTGTAAAGGGTCCGGATGGATTGAGATTCTTGGCTGCGGTATGGTGCATCCTCATGTGCTGGAAATGTGCGGGATCGACCCCAATGAGTACACAGGATTCGCGTTCGGCGTGGGGCTTGAGCGGATCGCGCTGCTCAAGTATGAGATAGACGATATGAGACTGTTGTATGAAAATGATATTAGATTTTTGAAGCAATTCTAAGAAGCGGCAGAAAGGAGCAGGAAGATGAATACATCATTATCATGGATAAAAGCGTATGTTCCGGGGCTTGAAGCCACTGCACAGGAATATACGGATGCAATGACATTATCCGGAACCAAGGTAGAAGGATACGAGGTGTTGGATGCCGATCTGGATAAGATTGTGATTGGCCAGATTGACAAGATTGAGAAACATCCGGACGCAGACAAGTTGATTGTCTGTCAGGTCAATGTGGGAAATGAGTCTGTCCAGATTGTGACAGGTGCAAAGAACGTGCATGAGAAAGACAAGGTCCCGGTGGTGCTGGACGGAGGACGGGTCGCCGGAGGGCATGAGCCGGGGAGCCGCGTTGCCGGAGGCGTGAAGATTAAGAAAGGAAAACTTAGGGGGATTGAGAGCCGGGGCATGATGTGTTCCATCGAAGAGCTTGGCTCTAACCGCGATATGTATCCGGAGGCGCCGGAAGAAGGCATCTACATTTTCCCGGAGGATGCGCTTGTGGGGGCAAATGCGGTAGAGGCCCTGGGGCTTAACGACGTGGTGTTCGAGTATGAGGTGACTTCCAACCGTGTAGACTGTTTCAGCGTGGTAGGAATCGCACGGGAAGCGGCGGCTACATTTGGCAAGGAATTTCATCCGCCCGTAGTGACAGAGACAGGAAATGGTGAGGACGTTGGCGATTTCATCAAGGTTACGGTCAAGGACAATGACCTTTGCCCAAGGTACTGTGCAAGGGTCGTGAAGAATATCAAAATCGGCCCGTCCCCGAAATGGATGCAGAGACGTCTTGCATCTGTGGGAATCCGCCCGATTAATAATCTGGTTGACATTACCAACTACGTGATGGAAGAATACGGCCAGCCCATGCACGCATATGATTTAGATACCATTGCCGGGCGGGAGATTATCGTGCGCACTGCTGCGAAGGGGGAGAAGTTCACCACCTTAGACGGGCAGGAGCGGGAAATGGATGAGTCTGTGCTGATGATCTGCGACGGCGAGAAGTCGATTGGCATTGCGGGAATCATGGGAGGTGAAAATTCCATGATCACGGACGATGTAAAGACTATGCTGTTCGAGGCTGCATGTTTTGACGGGACGAATATCCGTAAATCCAGTAAGAAAATCGGCCTGCGAACCGATGCTTCCGGTAAGTTCGAGAAGGGGCTTGACCCGAACAATGCGAAAGCGGCAATCGACCGCGCCTGCCAGTTGGTAGAAGAGCTGGGAGCCGGTGAAGTCGTAGGCGGCACCGTAGACGTCTACGGCAAGAAGAAAGAGCCGGTGAGAGTCCCCTTTGATGCAGAGGAAATCAACCGTCTTCTGGGGACAGATATTTCCAAGGAGGAGATGCTTGGCTATTTCGAGAAGATTGGGCTTGGCTTCGACGAGGCGGCAAGCGAAGTCATCGCACCCACCTTCCGCCACGACCTGTTCCGTCTTGCCGACCTTGCGGAAGAGGTGGCAAGGTTCTATGGGTATGACAATATCCCGACCACGCTTCCAAGAGGGGAGGCGACCACCGGAAAGCTGTCCTTTAAGCTGCGTGTGGAAGAGGTGGCAAGAGACATCGCGGAATTCTGCGGATTCAGCCAGGGCATGACCTATTCCTTTGAAAGCCCGAAGGTGTTCGACAAGCTGCGGATTCCACAGGATTCTCCTCTTCGCAGGACGGTAGAGATTATGAATCCCTTAGGTGAGGATTACAGCATTATGCGCACTACTTCCCTGAACGGGATGCTGACATCCCTCGCTACCAATTATAATAGAAGAAACAAGAATGTCCGGCTGTATGAGCTGGGGAATATTTATCTGCCGAAAGCGCTGCCTTTGACGGAGCTTCCCGAGGAACGGATGCAGTTTACCCTTGGAATGTACGGGGACGGAGATTTCTTCAGCATGAAGGGCGTTGTGGAGGAGTTCTTTGAGAAAATCGGGATGAACCAGAAGGAAGTCTATGACCCCAATTCCGGCAAGCCTTATCTCCATCCGGGTCGTCAGGCCAATATCATCTATGACGGCATAGTGGTCGGCTATCTGGGAGAGGTCCATCCGGACATTGCAGACGCCTATGGTATCGGGACGAAAGCCTATGTTGCAGTGCTGGATATGCCGGAGATTGTAAAGCGGGCCACATTTGACCGGAAGTATACTGGAATTGCCAGGTTCCCGTCCGTGAACCGTGATATCAGTATGGTGATTCCTAAGGAGACACTGGTAGGACAGATTGAGGACGTGATTGAGAAGAAGGGCGGCGAGTATCTGGAGAGCTATGGCCTGTTCGACCTCTACGAGGGTGCGCAGATTAAGGAAGGATATAAGTCTGTGGCATATTCCATCGTATTCCGCGCAAAGGATAAGACGCTGGAGGACGCAGAGGTAACGGAGGCCATGGGCAGAATCCTGAAGGCTTTGGAAGCTATGGGAATCGAGCTGCGGAAATAATTGCGCGTTTGAAAAGGCAGAAAGTATGTTTCAAACATGCTGCAGAAATGGGGATTGGAAATGAATAAAAAACAGATAGGCGGTTTGGTCATAGCTGCAATCTTATTTATCATGGTAGGAGTATCCAGCGTACTGACCAATACGTGGTCAGAGAAGATACTAAAGGAAAGTATGGGGGAACTGTTGACGGAGGTGGACGGATTCAATCCGCCCAGCGGCGACTATATTGCAATCGTGACGGTACAAGGCACGATTCAGGAACAGACAGAAACAGGGGTGTTCGATGTGCCTGTGGGGTATCAGCATATCACGACTCTTGACTATATTGATAACCTGATGAACGACAGCGATAACAAGGGAATCCTGCTCTATGTGGATTCCCCGGGCGGAACGGTGTATGAGTCGGAGGAGCTGTACCTGAAACTGAAAGAATATAAGGAAGAGACGGGACGCCCGATTTGGGATTATATGGCGCATTATGCGGCGTCGGGAGGATATATGATTTCTATGGCGGCGGATAAGATTTACGCCAATCCCAATACCACCACCGGTTCGATTGGAGTCATTATGTCCGGATTTGACATGACTGGCCTCTACGAAAAGTTAGGAATTCGTTATTTTAGTATCACCAGCGGGGAGTATAAGGACAGCTCTAAGATGACGGAGGAGCAGATTGCTATCTATCAGGAGCAGGTGGATGAATATTACAATAAGTTCGTGGGTATCGTGTCAGAAGGGCGCGGCATGGAGGATGCGGCGGTGAGGGCGATTGCAGACGGACGTGTCTACACGGCGAGCCAGGCGTTGGAGAAGGGATTGATTGATGAAATCAGTCTTTACGAGGATATGACAGCGGCAATGAGCAGTGAGCTTGGGGTCTATCAATTCTACGAGCAGGAGAGAGAGCTTGATTTCTTTACCTCTCTGTTTGCAAAAATCGAAAGTGTGATTCCCAAGTCAGAGGCGCAGATCTTAAAAGAGACTGCGGCAGAGATGGAAAGCGGGGTGCCGATGTACTATGCAGAACAATTACGCTAACCGCGGCAGGCAGGAATTAGAGTTCGCAGGATTTTGGGTGCGTCTGGCGGCATATCTGATTGACCTTGGTATTGTCTGGATTGGGCTTTTGTTCGTTAAGCTGGTCATAGGGATTGTGTCCTTTGCAGGAGGGGGGCTGTTCCAGACAAGGTGGCTGTTCCAGTATACGGTAAAGGATACGATACTGTATTTGCTGCAGGTCGCTTATTTTATCCTGCTTACCTATTATACAGGGACGACGCCGGGAAAACGGCTTATGAACCTCAGGGTGGTCCCTGCGGATGGAAACCGGAAACTTACGTTTGTCAGTATTTTGTATCGGGAAACGGTGGGAAGGTTTCTGTGCGGGCTGTCGGTTGGGATTGGTTATATTATGGCGGGGGTAGACCGGGAGAAGAGAGGCCTTCACGATATGCTCTGCGATACCAGGGTGGTCTATGGGAAGAGGATTAAAGTAGTTCCCCGGTATCAGGCCATGGCGACGTATCCGCCCATACCTCCCGTACCGCCTGCGCCGCCTGTTCCGCCCTACGGCCGTCCGTCCGGGGGAAATGGACCGTCTGCCTATGGCCCGATATCTCCGTACGGAAATGCGAATGGAAATATGCCGGCAGGAGAAGGTACTGCGCCGGGAAAGGGGTATGGACAGATGCCGCACGGAGGAAGTCCTCTACCAGAGAAGGAAAAGGATGGGAATCCGGTGGAAGTTTTTGGGAAAATGTCAGAGAATGACAGGGCAGAATCAGAAAAAGTTGCAGCAGGCAATAGCAGTGTGCCGATAAATGTATCAGAGGGATCATCGAATGAAAAGGATGGTACGTCTATATAATGGATTAAGGAAGGGATTCATATTAAAATGAAACGACAGGATTTTTACTATGAATTGCCGGAAGAATTGATAGCGCAGGACCCCTTAGTGGATCGGGAAAGCTCCAGGCTCCTTGTACTTGACAGGGAGGCTGGAGTTATTTCGCATCGTGTGTTCCGGGATATTACAGAATATCTCCATGAGGGCGACTGCCTGGTGATTAACGACACGAAGGTTCTTCCGGCAAGGCTGATTGGTTCCAGGGAGGGAACCAACGGAAAGATTGAGATACTTTTACTAAAACGGAAAGAAAATAATGTATGGGAAACACTGGTGAAGCCGGGAAGAAAGGCGAAGGTCGGAACGAAGATTATTTTTGGCGGCGGGCTTTTGACCGGCGAGGTAGTGGATGTGGTAGAAGAAGGAAACCGTTTGATTCAGTTTACCTATCAGGGGATTTTTGAGGAAATCTTAGACCAGTTAGGACAGATGCCCCTGCCGCCTTACATCACCCACCAGCTTGAGGACAAGAACCGTTACCAGACCGTATATGCAGCGCATACAGGTTCGGCAGCCGCGCCCACGGCAGGGCTTCATTTCACACCTGAGCTTCTGAAAAAGATTGAAGGGCAGGGAGTGGATATTGCGAAAGTTACGCTGCATGTAGGGCTTGGGACGTTCCGTCCGGTGAAGGTGGACGAGATTACCGACCATCATATGCATTCGGAATTTTATCAGATTGATCAGGAGGCGGCGGATAAAATCAACCGGGCGAAGGCGAACGGAAAACGGGTCGTCTGTGTGGGGACTACAAGCTGCCGGACGGTGGAATCTGCGGCAGACGAGAACGGCAAACTTGCGGCGTGCAGTGGATGGACGGAGATATTCATCTATCCGGGGTATCGGTTCAAGGTGATGGATTGCCTGATTACGAATTTCCATCTGCCGGAATCTACGCTGATTATGCTGGTGTCTGCTCTGGCGGGACGCGAGAAGGTGCTGGCGGCTTATGAGGAGGCTGTGAGGGAGCGGTATCGGTTCTTTTCGTTTGGGGATGCGATGCTGGTGGTGTGAGTTAAAAATATGGGGTGGAGAAAGCTTGCGGTTTAACAATGTATCCGCTCTAACATCCACCTCATGTTACGTTAATCTAAGGCGCAGGGGATCGATATGTCAAACTGGATTTATTTGAAAAAAGTTGTCAAAAAAAGTCAAAAAACATGAAAAAGTTATTGACAAGATATGACAGATATGGTAGTCTAATTGGGCTGTCAGGTGAGCAAGGAAATACAAAACATGACAGCGAAAGAAGTTTGAAGAAACTTTGAAGAAACTTTGAAGAAACTTGAAAAAAGTTGTTGACAAGCGACGAAAGATGTGATAATCTAATATAGCTGTCGCGAGAGACGACAACAGGAAAGAACCTTGATAATTAAACAATAGACAACAACCCTGAAAATTTCTTGAGAGAAAATTTCAGAACGTGGAATTGAATGGATAAAGAAGTTTGGCTAGGCTGAATGGATTTGGAAATTCAAGACCAACCTTATAAACAGTAATAACGGGAAAAGAAAAAGCGAGCATTTTTCTTGACCGAGATTAAACTTGATTATTTATGGATGCTTTGGTAGTTCTAAACTCGTGGGAAACCTCGTTAAGAACTATGAAGCGTCTAAACGTTAAGGTTTGTGGGAAACCAAGCCTAAGCTTTTTTTAGACGAGAGTTTGATCCTGGCTCAGGATGAACGCTGGCGGCGTGCCTAACACATGCAAGTCGAGCGAAGCACTTTAATTGGATTCTTCGGATGAAGATTATTGTGACTGAGCGGCGGACGGGTGAGTAACGCGTGGGCAACCTGCCTTACACAGGGGGATAACAGTTAGAAATGACTGCTAATACCGCATAAGACCCCGGGA
>CATLIP010000092.1 GCA_949957035.1 uncultured Lachnospiraceae bacterium | reverse complement strand
GACGGCTTTCGGATTCTTGCCACAGGGAATACATATGAGCTTATCCGCGAGGCAGGTATCGAAGCCGAAAAGGTGAAGAAATTATATGAGGGACGTCCGAACATTTTAGATATGATTACCAACGGAAATATTGACCTCATTGTAAATTCCCCGGTAGGCAAGGACAGCATCCATGATGACAGCTATCTTAGGAAAGCTGCTATTAAGGCGAAGATTCCGTATATCACCACGATTGCCGCCGCAAGGGTAACGGCAAAGGGAATCCAATATATGAATGAACATGGCAAAGGAGATGTGAAGTCGCTTAAGCAGCTTCATGGAGAGATTTCAGATAAATAGCTTAAATACTACATCTTCACGCGAGGGCGCATGACATTTTACAGCGCCCTCTTTTTCACTATTATATAACTAAAGAAACAAATAAATTTCTTACTTTTGTCTATTTAGTATCAACGTTACCATACCGCATACCATGCCGCCGATGGGATAGACAATCCAACAGATTTCCCATAAATGAAACACAAGTCCGGCAATCAGGAATACAATCGTAGCAAAAAGCATGATACACCCGCACCAGACTGCTGTAAGAGTATTTTTCCCTTTTTCATTCGGGTCATTTTCCCGATTGTACGCCTCGACGTCATATTCCTGCTTACCCATTCCAAAATAGACGAAAATGGAAACGGCAGCGAGCACAAAAAGCAGGAATATCCCATAATAAAAGTCTTCGTTCATATTCTGGGACAAGGGCAGCCTTTCTGCGTTCATTGCCACCAACATTCCAATCAGAATCAGACCAATCCCAGTCGCTATTTTCGTAGGAAAACGGCTGTCAAATGCTTCCTTCTCTTCTTCTGTATAGAACACTTGAATGACCGGATGCTTCTTCCGGTAATCAGTATCCTTCATCCCCTGTACCACCAGAATCAGAATACCGACGATTGCAAGCGTCATGAAGAAGGTATCCTGTAAGGTTTCATCGAAAATTCCCCATCCTTCCATTAACTCATACGACGCAGCGGCAAAAATTAAGAGGGCCACCCCGCAGGTAATCCATTTCCGCAGCTCCTTCATATGTCTCCTGTGCTGGTGATTATCTTCTATCTCTTCTTCACTTGCATCCTTCCGAAGCAGTGTATCAAGATTACACGAAAACAAATCGCATAATTGCAGCAGCTTGTCCATCTCTGCATAGGAGGTTCCCGCCTCCCATTTGGAAACCGTCTGCCGGGATACCTCTAACCGCTCCGCAAGCTGTTCCTGTGTCATGTTATTACGCTTTCTGTAATATTGAAGGTTCTCTCCAAATAAACTCATAATTCTCCACCTTTTCTTTCTCTGAATTTCCTTTACGCGCTTCAGGTTGGGTTTATCTTATAATATTTATCATGTAAAATCCAGAAATTTGATGTTGCTTTTAAAGAATTCCATGTAAACTTCAGGTTGCAGTCCTAAAAATACCTTAAAATACACTTTACATCCAAACAGCTCATTAAGTATAATGAAAGAATCATTCTGAACATTTCAGAAAACAGGAAAAGGATGGATCATACAATGGAAACACTATACAGAGAATTATCCGAAAACGACATATGCCGCGATTTATTCGGGCATTTTATCCGCCGCCAGAATGTTGTAAAATGCTGGCGGAAAGAGAACGGAAAATGGGTGATAAGAGACGACCCTTTTATTGACGATTGGTCCGAAGCAGACTACGAATTTCTAATTACCTGTCTGAAAAATACAGTGGCTGCAGGCGGCCTTGTGTATGGATTCTTTTACGATGGCAGCCTGAAGGGATTTACTTCCGTAGAATCCGCTTTGTTTGGAGCAAAAGGAAAATATCTTGATCTGACCAGCCTGCATGTGTCTGAGGATATGCGCGGCAAAGGTTTTGGAAAGATACTTTTTCTCAAAGCAGGAGCATGGGCAAAGGAGCATGGCGCCGAAAAACTGTATATTTCCGCTCATTCGGCCGTTGAGACACAAGCATTTTATAAGGCAATGGGATGTGTGGAGGCAGAAGAATATAACCAACGGCATGTGGAGGCAGAACCCTTTGACTGCCAGTTGGAATATCTACTATAGTAATTCCATTCCCCCGGGAAAGGTGGACAGACTGGTATAATCGTTGGATTTCCAGTCATTCGCCCTGTTATTTTTATAGATATATCGTTGACGGCGAATCGGCGGAATATGTCGGTGAAGCTGCGTACTACAAAAACCCGAAAGATGACCTGTATTTTTGCAGTATCATTATTATGGCTCCATATCGTAATAAAGGATATGGACAAAGCGGCCTTAAGGCTCTCTTAAAAGCTGCAAAACAGAATGGGATTACAGCCCTCTATGACGATATTGCAATCGATAATCCCTCCGTATCTCTGTTTCTAAAGTTGGGATTTGAAATCCTGTGGCAAAACGATGAGGTTATAAGAGTCCGAAAAGAATTGCTGTACTAATAATTGTTACATAAATATTTCCCGTTTCATTTAAAAAGAGGTTGTCGGAAATGTTGTGAAAACCTCATTTCCCGACAACCCCTTAATTGCTTCAGGGTCTATCGCTTATTCCTCAAATGCGACCACAGCCCCGTCATACTTCTCATCAATGAATTTCTTAATATCGTCAGACTTCAATACCTTCACCAATGCTTTGACCGCTTCGCTTTCCTCGTTACCTTCTTTTACCGCAATGACATTTACATATGTCTTAGCAGCCTCGGAATCGGATTTTTCGTAAGCAATGGCGTCAGACTTTACAGAATATCCTGCCTCCAGCGCATAATTCCCGTTCAACACTACAAAAGCAACTTCTTCTACAACGCGGGATACCTGAGCCGCCTCCAGCTCCTCAATCTTGACATTCTTTGTATTCTCCTCGATATCATTTACCGTAGCGTTTAATCCTGCGCCCTCTTTCAGCTTAATCACTCCGTTATCCTGAAGAAGCAAAAGCGCTCTCGCCTCATTGGTAGTGTCGTTCGGCACAGCAATCGTATCTCCATCTTTCAATTCATCCAAGCTCTTCTTGGTTCCTGGATAGATTCCAAACGGCTCATAGTGGATTCCTCCGGCATTGACCAAATGTGTCCCCTTCTCATCATTGAAGCTGTCAAGATATGGTATATGCTGGAAATAATTAGCGTCAAAATCTCCGCTCTCCACCACCTCGTTAGGCTGAACATAGTCGTTAAATACAGTCACATCTAACTTATACCCCTCTTCCTCAAGAAGCCCTTTCGCCTCTTCCAGAATCTCCGCGTGAGGCGTCGCAGATGCTGCAACCTTGATCTCTTTAGAATCTGAGGATGAACCGCCGCCGGAAGAGCCGGAATCCCCGCCTTTATCTGAACCGCCGCAGCCTGTCAAAGCCGCTGCCGCCAATACTCCCGTCAACAATACTGCCAATACTCTTTTCTTCATCATACATTTCCTCCATTTTCTTTTTTTATTACTTTCTTTTATCCAGATAAACAGACAGCTTCATACCAACCGTCTGGAATATTTGTACCAGTAAAATCAATAGAATAACCGTAACTGCCATGATTCCGGCCTCATACCGGTAATACCCGTAGCGAATTGCGATATCTCCAAGCCCTCCGCCTCCAAGGGTTCCCGCCATTGCCGAATATCCTAATATAGTTCCCAGCGAAATAGTAACGCCCACTATCAGAGAGGTTCTTGCCTCAACCAGCAAAACCTTCGTCACGATGGTGAATGTAGACGCACCCATGGATTTCGCCGCTTCAATCACTCCCGCATCCACTTCCCGAAGAGAAGACTCTACCATACGGGCTATGTACGGAATTGCCGCAGCCGCAAGGGACACAATCGTCGCAGAAGAGCCATAGCTCTTTCCCACTATCAATCGCGCCAATGGAATCAGCACAATCAGCAGAATCAGAAACGGAACACTCCTCACAATATTAGCAAACACATCCAGAATCTTATAGAGGACTATATTGGGCTTAATTCCGTCTCTGTCTGATATGGTCAGCAATATTCCCATAGGCAGCCCAAACAAATATCCAAATAACGTAGACACCAGAGTCATATATAACGTCTCTCCAATACCTACCACCAACATCTGTATTACTTCACTGCTAAACATCTCCTGTCACCTCCTCAATCTCCAATCCTCTCGCGCGGATATAATCCTCAATCTCCTGCTGCAGCTTCTTGTCATCCGGCAGCCCTAGAATCATCTCGCCCTTGGCGATTCCACCTACATTCTTGGTATCCGCCCGCAAAATATTCACAGGCCGGCCCGTCTTTAACACCATATTTGCAATCACAGGCTCAAAAGAAGAATTTTCCGAAAAAACAATCCTAATCTTCTTCGCCTCCATCAGTCTGTCCTGCGGCTTTGCCAGATTGACCGTTCCCTCGCCGTCCATATCTTTCAGAATCAATTCCTTTGCTTCCTTCGTCTTGGGATGGCTGAAAATCTCATCCACCCTTCCCTGCTCCTTAATCTCTCCCTGTGACATAATCGCCACATGGCTGCAAATCTTACGGATCACTGACATCTGATGGGTAATAATCACGATTGTAATTCCAAAACGGCAATTTATATCTTTTAACAGCTCTAAGATAGACGCCGTAGTCTGGGGGTCCAAGGCGCTGGTCGCCTCGTCGCAGAGCAAAATTCTTGGGTCCGATGCCAGCGCCCTTGCAATGGCAACCCTCTGCTTCTGTCCCCCGGAAAGCTGGGCAGGGTACGCTAAGGCTTTCTCCTCCAATCCCACAATTCCTAACAGCTCCTTCGCCCTAATGCGCGCGTCCTTCTTCTTGACTCCCTGTATCAACAACGGAAAACTCACATTATCTACCACATTCTTCTGCATCAGCAGATTAAAATGCTGAAAAATCATTGCGATGTCTTTCCTTTGTTTCAGCAATTCTCTCTCCGACATCCTGCCAAGGGGCTTGCCTTCTATCAAAACCACGCCCTCTGTGGGCTGTTCTAAATAGTTCAAGCATCGCACCAACGTACTCTTGCCCGCGCCGGACATGCCTATGATTCCATAGATATCTCCCTGCTCAATCTCAAGGTTAATGTCTTTCAACGCATCCACCTTTACATCCTTTGAAGTAAAGGTCTTCGAAAGATTCCTTACAACAATCTGTGCCATCTGCTTTTCTCCTCTCCGTTTTTCACATTCCAGACCCCATTTTTATATTTTTAAATACAAAAAGGAACAAGTACACGCTGTACCTGCTCCTTACACTCTACCCAATAACAATAGTATGTCAAAAACCAGATATTCAGACGCATACACTAATAAGCCATGTTCATCATGCACATCATGCACATATCAACACAGCCTGTCATCATCATATTCTGGTTCATATTCTGATGAAACGTCGCCTTCATATCTGTTCTCCTTCCCTGTCATTCTATAGAAACTGCAAATGCTGTTACTTTATTTCATTACAGTTCTATAGTATATTAGAACAATCCGCAAGAATTGTCAAGTGTTTAAAATTATTTAACGACAAAATTTTTAGAAACTGTTCCTAAGCTTACTCAGCAAATCTTGTACCTGTCTCTCAGTTACCGGTGCATTTTTCTTTTCTTTATATATTCTTTTCTCTTCATCCATTAACGCACGATTATCCTTAATCAGCCGATAACTTTTCCATCTTTCTCCTTCGTCTGGCACAAGATCCTTAAGCATATCCTTAAGATTTTTTACAACTAAATCAGGAAATGCAACTCGTCCCATATTTCCTTCCTTAAAAGCTCCATCATTACTCTTCAAAAACGGAATTTCAAAATATTCTGCATAAATTGCTGATACAATCTCACCCTTATGTTGTTCATGCGGATTATCTGCCAAGCCGGTTTCAAAACGACTATCACACTCTACTAATTGCTTTTCCAGAAATTTACGCTCCTCTTCTACTATGTCACTATGATTAATGACAATTATTTCTTTATTTTCTTTATATGTAAGAAACTTTTCTGCAATCATTTTAAAACTATCATTCTTCTTAAACTTCAGGATTTCTTTTTCTACAACGTCGGCCACAATAAGTCTATGATACCTTCCAATTAAAGCATTATCCAGACTGGCCAATACCGCATCAATCCAAATGTCAGTATCACAAATCGGATATTTTGTTAAATCAATACCATTATATATCATTTTTCAGCCCATCTATAACTTTTAAAAGTTCATATGCCTTCTCTTTGGATATTCTTTTGTTTTCAACATTAAAAGCGATGTCTTCTATAAAAGTATTTGGTAAATAAACATCCTCTGTAGCATGAATTAATTGCAAATCTCCCTCTACAGCCAATGTCTTTTTCTCCAGTTTATCTCTCTGTTCAGGATTGTCTTTTGCGATTACAAACCGATTATTTAAAACGCCTTTATATTCCGGATATAATTGTAATATCCTAGTCAACATCGCAGAATATCCCACTCTAAAATAATTTTGCATACGTATGATGTCTTCATGACTCAAATATTGCAAAGAAATATTATAATCTTTAATGTATTTTCTAACAATATTCTCAGGCATCAAAATCAAACCCGCAAATAAATCCGCCTTATACTCCACCGGGTCTTGCCTGACTGAATCGAGATAACTCAGCCCGTTTCCTTCTCCTGTTTGTATGTGATAACACTCATGCCAACATGACATATATTGCCGTCCAAGATTCTGTCTGCTATTAATATAAATACAATCATATGGTTCTTTGTGTATTGTAAATCCCCCCAGAGATGTATCTCCCTCGACCGCAGGAAATCTTAACAGCAAAAAACCCAACCGCTCTATCATTTTGAATGTATCTTTTATTACTTTCTGTTCACTAATAAAAGAGCTTCTAAATTCTAAAGCAATTGGGGAAACCTCTTCGTATAGCTTTGCTTTTTCATCCTCTGTCAAATACTTCAAAAAAACACCGCCTCGCTATTTTATTCCGATTTTCCTCTGCATAATGATCTCATTAAAAATATCATTTGCTTTATCAAATGTAGCATGTACTCCTGCCCCATTATCTTTTGTACGGTAATTTACAGCCTTTACATCGTCTATATATTCCTCAAGTAACTCTTCCGTAGACAATCCTAATATACTGCCGCAAATCTTATAGATTTTGGGTGAAAAACTACAGCTTACCTCTTCAATCTGTACTAACATCTTCTCGCTAATTCCATATTTATCAGCAAATGCAGTAAGATTCATTCCACTACTTTTCCTTTTATCCCTTACCATCTTGCCTAATTCATAGCTGGTATATACCGGGCGGCGGTTATTTGATTTATTAATAAATCCATAAATATCTGCCATAAATATCCCTCCATCTATATACTCCATATCCTATCTATTAGTATTATAGCATTTTTTCCGGATTTGCAACAGATTTTTTACTATTTTCTTTCATCCGATGGTATCCTTCCTCCCAAGTCTCACCGCTTCCATCTCCTCCGCCAGCTTCTCATCCACATGGTCAAACAAATAATTCTTCCTCTTTTCTCTCCTGCTCTCATTTTCTTCACGAATCTGCCGCTTTACAAGCTCCACCTCTTCTCTAAATTCCCTGGAAGAAATCAGCGTACCCCCTTGTCCCATGGTGACAACCTGTTCAACACCGTCTGACGTCACTACCGTCACATGGTACTTCTTCCCAATCTGATGAACCACCTTCTCTATATACTGGTCCGCCGTCTCTGCTTCCTTTGTGTATACCACATGAATATTGTGGTATTTCTGGATTTCCAGCGCATAACCATCTACTTTATAGGCGTCAAATACCAGGATTACTACACATTTTCGAAACCCTTGGTAATTACACAGGATATCCATCAGCTTATTTCGTGCCGCTTCGATATTCACCTTAGCCAGTTCTTTCAAGTCATCCCATGCAAATATCACATTATAGCCGTCCACCAGAAGATATTCCTGAACGGCTTCTTCCTTTTTATTACGTTTTTTCTCCGGCGCACCGGTAACAGACTTAGACGTAAGGGACGTCTTCCGCTCAATCTTTCCGTAAGTACGGATAAATATCTCTTCTAACTCTTTCTCTTCTTCTCTGCATAAATCATTCTGACGGCTCCTGCCGATACTCCCTCCCCCTGAGGCGCCATCCGACATCCCGTTACCAGCCTCCTCCCGTCTTACCTTCTTGTCAAGAAGGCTTTCAATATGCATATACTCCGGCACCTTATCCCAGGGAACAACGAAGCCGGCGCCATGAGCGCAGAACACCGATCCCGTCGGATTCTCCAAATCCCTCTCCGGGTCATATCCCTTTTCTTCTATAATCTCATCTGTATTATGGCAGGGCTTATATCCCTTGAATGCACAGGAAAATCTTCCGCGCCCTCTGGAATAGCTATTGACCTCCATCTGATAATCCCGCATAGTGGCTGCCGGCGCAGTTCCCACCAGTACGGCCGTATCATCCTCCAGTTTCAGCGGCTCAAACTCACCCGACATCTTCTGAATATCCGTCATAGCACGTCCCGCCATTTCCGACGGAAGTTCCAGCCGATATTCATAATAAGGCTCCAACAAAATACTGTCAGCCTGCATAAGCCCCTGCCTGACAGCCCGGTAAGTCGCCTGACGGAAATCTCCGCCTTCCGTATGCTTGGGGTGGGCTTTTCCTGAAATCAACGTAATCTTTATGTCCGTAACCGCAGCCCCCGTTAACACCCCGCGATGCTCCCTCTCTGCCAAATGGGTTAATATCAATCGCTGCCAGTTGCGATCCAATACATCTTCACTGCAGTCTGTATCCAACACAATTCCGCTCCCGGGTTCTCCCGGTTCCAACAAAAGATGTACCTCCGCATAATGACGCAGCGGTTCAAAATGTCCTATACCTTCTACGGTGCTCCTTATTGTTTCCTTGTATACAATATTTCCGGTATCAAACGTTACTTCCACATGAAAACGCTCCCAAATCATGCTCTGCAGAACTTCAATCTGCACCGCCCCCATTAACTGCGCATATATCTCTCCCAACTCTTCATCCCACATAATCCGAAGCATAGGGTCCTCTTCCTCCAGCAGACGAAGCTTTTGAAGCATGATATGTGCATCACATCCTTCCGGCAAAAGAACCCGGTAATTCAAGACAGGCTCCAATACAGGCGATTGAGACGACTCTTCTGCTCCCAGTCCCTCTCCAGGAAATGTGTGGCTCAGTCCTGTAACTGCGCAGACACGTCCTGCTTTCGCCTCCGATACCATATCATATTTTTCCCCGGAATAGATGCGGATCTG
>CATLIP010000091.1 GCA_949957035.1 uncultured Lachnospiraceae bacterium | reverse complement strand
ATTTCCCTGCCCTCTGTACGCACTAACACAATATCTTCCGGGTTCAGGAAAAAAGTTTTCCTTTCTTTTGCCCCGGTCAGTGCAGGAGAAACCGTTTCCTCTCGCTCAAGAAAAGAAATAATTTCGGCAATCCTGCGGGTCATACTTTTTATGTAAAGAACTGCATACGGCTCTTTATAATCCGGGTCTATTTTACATTCAACTTTCATAGATATGCCTCCTTCCCTTATGATTATAGCATAGTAAAAGCGGTTGACACATGCATTTTGAACATGAAAATCGACCTCTTACACACCATAGCCTGCCTCTTTATGAAACCCTGTTGTTTATTCTTGAACGGCCGTCTAAAATAGAATTACTTTTACCGGTTAACAACACACAAAATTAGGAGGAAACAATATGTCACAGACAATCATACAAGTAGAAAACCTGAATCTGACATATAAACATGTGCAGGCTGTCCGTAATGTTTCATTTTCAGTAAATCCAGGAGAAATCCTTGCCATCATCGGACAAAACGGTTCCGGGAAGACCTCTACGGTGGAATGTGTAGAGGGATTACGAAAACCTGACAGCGGTCTGATTCGGGTCTTTGGAAAAGACCCATGGCTCCACCGCAGGGAGGTGTACCAAGAGATGGGCGTCCAGCTTCAGGAAACAGAGTACCCTTCCAAACTTAAGGTAGAAGAACAATGCAGACTGTTTGCAAGTTTTTACTCAAGGCCCGCCGACTGGAAGCTATTACTGACACAATTGGGACTTGATGACAAGAGAAAATCTCCCCTACATAAATTATCCGGCGGCGAGAAACAACGGCTGTCTATTCTACTGTCCCTCATGGGACGTCCCAAATTATTGATTTTAGACGAATTGACCACAGGGCTTGACCCGGAAGTGCGGCAGAATATGTGGACAAGTTTTGAAAATATAAGAGAAAGCGGCGTTGCCATCCTTATGGTCTCCCACTATCTGGACGAGGTAGAAGCCCTTGCCGACAAAATCCTCTATCTCGAACAGGGACGCCGACAATTCTTCGGAACACAGTCAGACTTTCGGGAATATGTAAAGGGCCGGGTTTGCGAAGATCAATGGAAAGAAGATTTATCACTGGAAAAATTATATTTAATGATAGCGCCTAAAACAACAGGACTTACGATGGAGGGAATACTATGAGGAAGTTTGCGATTATCTGTAATATGGAATTTCGGATGTTTACACGAGATTTTTTTGGTTTTTTCTTTGCACTGGTGTTTCCGCTGCTTATGCTCCTTTTATTTGGCGGCATCTTCGGAAACGCGCCCGTTTATGAAGGCTCGGACATAGGGATGATGGACGTTACTGTGCCGGCATACGCAGTGATGGTAATCGGGGTTACTGGATTAATGTCTCTCCCTTTGACATTGTTGGGATATAAAGAGAAAAAAATATATAAGAGATTTGATGCTACGCCTGTGGGGAAGAAAAGTATCATGCTGGCTCAGGTATTTGTAAATCTGGTGATGACTCTGATTGGAATCGCCATTTTATTGACAGCCGGAAAGCTTCTCTACCACATACAGATAAAAGGAGATTTTCTTCCCATCTGCGCAGGTATCTTGCTTTCTATAGCGGCCATGTTTTCTTTGGGATTTTTTCTCACTGCAATCGGTCAGGATTCGAAGGGAACTAACATGCTCTGTTATGTTGTCTATTTCATCATGCTCTTTCTGTCAGGCGCAACACTGCCGGATGAGATGTTCCCTGAAACCATGAAGAAAATCTCCGGTTGTCTGCCAATGACCCATGCGGTGGATTTCATGCAGGGAGTTTTTGCCGGAGACAGCCTGAAACTTCATGGCAAAGAGATCCTGATTCTTGGCTCCCTGACCATCCTGTGTACGGCTGTGGGAGCAGTCTTATACCGGAGAAAAGATTGGACATAGGAATGCATGATTCCTTTATGATAAAAACAGGCGGTCTTATGACCGCCAAGAAAAACTTACCTTATTGTCTTTATGATCACTTTCCAATAATGCTTCTTTTGAATGATAAGAGCTTACCGGAAACTCCAGAATGATTTCGCTCCCCTCTCCTTCCTTAGACTTTGCATAAATCTCAATCCCAAGCTTGTGACACAGCTTCTTACACAGATACAGTCCCATCCCTGTAGACCGTTCTGTCTTACGCCCATTACTGCCTGTAAAACCCTTCTCAAAGACGCGGCTTAATTCCTCCTCCTTAATCCCAATGCCATTATCCTTCACTGTCAACCGTACGCCATGACTGTGTTTTAACAGGCAATCCATCTCCCGCTTATTCTGAGAATCCCCTCCAACCTCTGTATTTTGGGTATATTCCTCTGTATAAATCCAGATTTTCGCTCCCTCCTTGCGACGGTATTTAGTACAATTCAAAACAAGCTGATTCAGTATAAACTCTATCCATTTTCGGTCGGTAAATGCCATGTCCTTACAATCCACCTCCGCCTGCACCTGATTCTGTATCAGATAATGCTTGTTCCTTTTTAGAACTACTGCGGCAATCTCTCCCATTTCCGTTTCCCGAATCACATAATCCTTATATACATTCTCCGACCTGGCATAATAGAGCGCCATGTCCACATAATTCTCTATTTTTTGATTTTCCATACGAATCCTCGAAGCGATCTCCCCTGCCACACTTTTGCTTTCAGGATTCCCCAGCGCCTCCCTCCTATAATTCTCACACATTAAGTCAATACTCGTAATCGGCCCCTTGACCTCATGCACCCAACTCTCGATATACTCCCTGTACTCCTTTTGCTCATCCTCAATCTGACGGATTCGTTCAATCACAGCCTTATTGGACATACGAATCATTTCTCTGTATATCCGGTCCTCCAGCCTGTGGGAAAAGGGCATCAGTTCCCCCAGAAGATATCGCTTATCCATCTTCTCAAGGGTTGTCCAAAGCTCACTGAAATAACATTTCCTGCTGTAAAACCCCCAGCAAAGCCACAGTATCAGAATCAAGAGCCAGAATATCAGAATCAGCAGATAATATTGCGCGTCGGACCCGGTAGCATGCAAAAAGCCTGCCAGAAACAACATGCAGCCCGCGTGCAGTGTCAAAAGCAGGATCCTATCTCTCAAATATTCTCTCATCAAATGCGGTATCCCATTCCTCTCTTTGTTTCAATCAATCCCAAAACACCGATTTCTTCTAATTTCCCTCGGATGCGCGTAACATTCACACTTAAAGTATTGTCGTCGATAAACACCTGATTATCCCACAAGTACTCAATCATATCTGCCCGGGGAACAATCTCTCCCTTCCTTTGAAACAACAGGTGCATAATCTTAAGCTCATTCTTGGACAGCTCCGTCTGTTTTCCTTGAAAACTCACCGTACCCCTGGCAATATCCAGTTCCACTTCCTTGTGGGTAAATCTCACAGGCTCCCTTACCGTTTCCCGGTATGTTCGCTTTAAGACCGCTCCAATCCTCGCCAGAAGAATCGGCGCCTGAAATGGTTTCGTAATATAGTCGTCCCCGCCTTTCAGGATTCCCGTCAGTTCATCCATCGAATCCGTCCTGCTTGTTACAAAGATAACAGGTATATCCGATTCGGCCCGTATTCTGATACAGATATCGAATCCTGACTCCCCGGGAAGGTTCAAATCCAGAAGCACCAGATTCGGGTTTAACGACAACAGGACAGAAGCAACGTCTGAAAACTCATGGAGGGCCGTTACCTGATAGAAGGCATTTTCCAAAAGAAGCTTTAACTCCTGACGGAGCACAGCGTCGTCTTCTACGATTACGATATGCATATAATCCTCCCTAAAATAATCCGGGACGCAGTTAAGCTTTACTGCGTCCCCCGAAATGTCTGCTGATATAAACTGCCTGCGCTTATTTCACAATCAGGCTCTTCCCCGTCATTTCTTTTGGCTGCTCCATACCCATAAGCTCAATTAACGTGGGTGCGATATCCGCCAGACATCCGCCCTCTCGCAGCTTATAATCCGGGTCAGCGTTTACCAGAATAAAAGGCACCGGATTGGTAGTATGGGCCGTAAACGGCTCGCCTGTCTCATCGTCAATTAACTGTTCTGCATTTCCATGGTCCGCACAGATAAACATCTGTCCGCCTGCTTCCTTCACTGCACAAACAGCCTTCCCCACACATTCATCCACTGCTTCGATAGCTTTAATGGCCGCAGCCTCCACGCCGGTATGTCCAACCATGTCCGGATTTGCAAAATTAATGATAATCACATCGTATGTGTCAGATCGAATAGCTTCCGTCAGCTTGTCGCACACCTCATAAGCGCTCATCTCCGGCTTTAAATCATAGGTCGCCACCTTCGGAGAATTGACAAGAATCCTGTCCTCCCCCTCATTGGGCTCTTCCACGCCGCCGTTAAAGAAGAAGGTCACATGTGCGTACTTCTCCGTCTCGGCAATACGCGCCTGCTTCTTTCCGTTGGATGCAAGAAACTCTCCAAACGTATTGGTAATCTCTTCTTTAACAAATGCTACCTGCTTGTTCTCAATCGTCACATCATACTCAGTAAAGCACACGTAGAAGGTCTTGACTCTCTTACCTCTGTCAAATCCGGTAAATCCATCGTCACAAAAGGTCCTAGTAATCTCCCTTGCGCGGTCCGGGCGGAAATTAAAGAAGATAATCGAATCATTGTCCTTGATGGTTGCAACCGGGGCGCCGTCCTTCATCACAACTGTAGGAAGCACGAACTCATCCGTAGTATCTTTGTCATAAGATATCTGGATTCCCTCCGGGCCGCTCTCAGCCCGTTCACCCTCTCCAAATACCATAGCACGATAAGCCTTCTCCACACGATCCCAACGGTTATCGCGATCCATGGCATAGTAACGTCCCATGACAGTCGCCACTTCACCCACGCCAATCTCTTCCATCTTAGCCACAAGCTGCTCCACATATTCCTTACCGGAAGCCGGTGGAGTGTCACGTCCGTCCAAAAAGCAGTGTACATATACCTTCTCGATTCCCTGACGCTTCGCCAGCTCTAAGAGACCATAGATATGTGTATTGTGACTGTGAACACCGCCGTCAGACACCAGACCATACATATGAAGCGCGCTATTATTTTTCTTCACATTCTCACATGCCGCAAGAAGCGCCGGATTCTCGAAGAAGTCTCCGTCCTGAATTGCTTTTGTAATCTTGGTAAGATCCTGATATACAATACGTCCTGCCCCCATATTCAGGTGTCCCACCTCAGAATTTCCCATCTGCCCGTCCGGAAGACCTACTGCCATACCGCTGGCATTTCCCCTGACAAAGGGATACTCTGCCATCAGCTTGTCCATAACCGGAGTCTTGCCCTTAACAACAGCATTGCCCTCTTCCTTCTCATTCAGTCCATAACCATCCAAAATCATCAGCACTGTTGGTTTCTTGTTCATATTACCTTAACACTCCTTTGCTCATTTTTATTTCTTTTACTTAACAGAAAATCTATGCGAATAACCTCTCAAGCCACCTGTCCGCCAGATGAATCCACTGTGCGCACTCTTCCTGAACTCCCCTGCCGTCCGCACGCTCCACTATCTTGCTTGCAAGGCTTAACCCATGCTCTCCCTCGGGGAAAATATGCAGCTCCGCCGAAATCCCCGCCTTGTGAAGCGCCGTCACAAACATCAGTGAATTTTCTACCGGCACAGTGTCGTCCTTAAGGGTATGCCAGATAAAGCAAGGCGGCATGTCCTTCGTTACCTGCTTCTCAATAGACAGCCTTTCTTTATACGCCTCGTAGTCTTCCCCCAAAAGATTCTCGAAACTTCCTATGTGGGCATACGCCGGGTCGGATGTAATCACAGGGTAACTGAGCATGATTCCTTTCGGCTTCATGTCCTCTGCCTTGCCCTGATTCCAAAACGCGCCGTAGCACGCGGCAAGATGTCCTCCGGCCGAAGAGCCCTGTACGACAATCCGTTCCATATCCACGTTCCATTCATCCGCATGCTCCCCAATGACCTGAAACGCCTGCCCAACCTCCAACATCTGGGTTGGAAAATGGATGGGAGCAGCCGAATAGCGCAAAACACAGGCATGGTATCCTCTGCTTAAGAAATGAAGGGCAATGGGCTCTCCCTCACGAAAACTGGTTCTCTCGTAGCCTCCTCCCGGACAAATCAAAATCAGCGGGCGCTTCTCAATCTTCAGACTTCCATCATGAGGCGTATCTTGAATATAAACCTGTATCCTTGCATCGTCTGCCGAACCCTCCACCTGTATTGGTATCTCCCTGTAAATCATAAATGAAACCCTCCTGATTACTGTTTCCGCCAAAAATAATTATACAATAAGTGACATAAAATGAAAATAAAATTTACAATTTATTTTTTGAGGCAGCAATGTTTATACTTCTTTCCGCTTCCACATGGGCATGGATCATTTCGCCCAATCTTCTTTTCACTTCTCACGTACGGTTCATCATATGTATTCTCATAGGCCACCGTCCCCATCTGTCTTACCTTCTCCTGGGGGTATTTTTCGTAATAGCTGCCTCCTTCCACATACTGCGCAAGACGGTTGTACTGTTTTAACATGCTGCTTTTCAAATATTCCAGATTCTTCCCTTCCCTCAACTGTTGGGCAAAACTTCCCAATTTTTCGAAATATTTGGGATATTCCTGCTCAATGATGTCAAGCTGCGGGAGAATCTCCTGACGCTCTTCAATCATACAAAGCTTCAAATCTAATATGGCAAAGGTCCGGAACTCTCCATCCATACCATCCATTATAAAATATGCCTCTATGCCGGATTGCATGGTTTCACTAAGCCTCTGATCCGTATTGACCCAACCCGCCTGGCTCGTTTCATCCAATGCCTCAATCATCGCTTTTCCTTCTATTGAACGGCATGCCGACCTGAAGATATCCTCAATCTCCTGAATTATCAATCGATTCTCCCGAACATTCAGTGCAGGATGAAGGGCCAGAAACGCCAAAATCTTAGTCAGAATATCCAGATTCTCTTCCAGGTAAATACTGTATTGCCCGAGGAAATCCTTCAAAAGTCTCAGCATTGAAACCGGATTCTCACCCTTTTGCAGATACATCGAAATCAGACCGCTATATGCTTCTATCATTTGTGGAATCTCTTCTCTCTGCCAGCGTCTCTGCCTGCTGACAAGTTCCGTCAGTATCTGGATTCCCCTGTCATACTGCCCGTAATCATTGCAGGATAAGGAAAACTCCAGAATGAAATCAGCATCCCGGCAGCCCAATTCACAAGCTCTGTCAAATGCGCCAAATGCTTTCCTTGTATAACCCCGCTCCTGATAAGAAACAGCCAGCTCCCGCCAGAACCACTTGTTATCCGGCTCCTTTTTAACCAGCTCTTCACCGCTTCTTACCGCTTTGCCTGTATTCCCTGCCCTGCGCTGGGCATTTGCCAAAAGATATAAAAACTGTATCTCATCCGGAAATGCCTTATGCGCTTCCTCGCACGCATCCCGAACAAGTCTGTCGTCCCCTCTCTTCTGGTAAATGTGTATCTGTTTCAAGAATCTTTCTGCCCAAGGATCTTTGAGCGCCGCAAATACAGGTCCCTGCTCATCATCCGCATTCTTCAGGTGTTCATACGCCTCTCTAATTTCACGAAATCGATCCGGCTCCTTCTCTGGCGAATGTTTCCTGACCATGGAAAAATATGCTTTCTTAATCTCTGCCTGTGTTGCTCCTGCTTTTAGTCCAAGCGCTTCATAATACATATCCATTCGTTTTGTCCCTCTATTCATCCAGCATGTCCAAGATTTCCTCTTCCAATTCTTCTGCCGTTTCAAGCTCTTCCGCCACCAATGCTGCCTTCAATTCATAGAGCGCATCCTCCAAATCTTCCCGGTATAGCGGCATATCCAGAAGATCTTCATTCTTAAGCCTTCGCTCTACCCGTCGTATAACAGTCCGAAACTGCTTTGCATAGGCAGATTCCTTCCATCGGCTTACATCAATACGCTCTTTTACAGCATCATTTACAACCTGCTCCATCATATTAATCTCTACAGACGCCTCTTCTCCTGTGCTGACAATCTGTGCTCGTACCTCTAACATACCGTTCAGATTATAAGAGAATTCTATTTCAATTGCCTCTTCTCCTGCCGAGTTTACCGGTATTGGGGAAACAATAAACTTGCCAAGGAAATGATTCTGCCGGATATCCTGCGCCTCTCCCTGGTAAATCTCAACCTCTGCTTCGGTCTGGCCGTCCCAACTGGTATAATAAGTATTCTTTCTGACCGTCGGAATCGTCACGTTCCTTGGGATGATTACGCTCATATAGTTCATATCGAATCCGCTCAATGTATGGACACCTAAGGTATAGGGATTTACGTCAGTCATAATCAAACTATCTTCCCCACTTATAGTTCCTTCTATAATCCCTGCCTGGATTGCCGCGCCTTCCGCCACTGCATAGTCCGGATTCACAGCCTGAGTTGGTTTCTGCTTAAGGTAGGCTTCTAAATCCTTGCGTATCATAGGCATACGGGTTGAACCTCCCACCAACAGAATCCGATCAATCTCTTCCTGAAGCACGCCGCTGTCTGCAAGTACTACGTCAATCGGCGAATGGGTGCGCTCCACCAGTTCCCTGGTCAGCTCTTCAAACTGCTCTATCGTCACAGTCTCATCTAACGCAATCGGCCTTCCCTCCTTCTGCGCAATAAATGGAATCACAATTCTGCATGACGTATTGGTACTTAACTCCTTCTTACACCATTCCGCCTGCTCCTTCAGCTTCACCATTGCTGTGATATCCCTCTCAAGATCAATCCCCTCTTTACTTCGAAACTGCCTCAAAAGCCACTGAATCAGACACTCATCGAAATCCTTTCCGCCAAGCTTGTTGTCGCCGCTGCTGGCCTTTACTTCTAACACGCCTCCAAACATCTCAAGAAGCGTCACGTCGAAGGTACCGCCGCCTAAATCATACACCAATATATGACTCTCCTCTTCCAGATGCTCAAGTCCATAACTTAATGCCGCTGCCGTAGGCTCATTAATGATTCGTTCCACCTCAAAGCCTGCCCTTTTTCCGGCCTCCACCGTCTCCTGCCTCTGCAGATCATCAAAATATGCAGGCACAGATATAACCGCCCGCGATACCTCTTCCTTTAGACAGTCCGATACAAAATCCTTCACATGTGAAAGCAGCATTGCAGAAACCTCTACCGGAGTATATTCCTTTCCTCCCATATACAGCTTCTCTTTCGTCCCCGTCTTCCGCTTCACTTCTATGACCGTGTCAGGTGGCGCCATCAGATCTTGA
>CATLIP010000090.1 GCA_949957035.1 uncultured Lachnospiraceae bacterium | reverse complement strand
CTCATAACTACGATTCTTGTACCAAGCGTCATAGCCTCTGTCTGGTCATGTGTTACATAGATAATCGTTGTACCAAGTCTCTGATGCAGCTTGGAAATCTCAATACGCATCTGTCCACGCAGCTTAGCGTCCAAGTTAGAAAGAGGCTCATCCATAAGGAATACCTTAGGATTACGAACGATTGCACGTCCCATAGCAACACGCTGTCTCTGACCACCGGAAAGAGCCTTCGGCTTACGGTCTAACAATGCTTCCAAGTCAAGAATCTTAGCTGCCTCACGTACCATCTTATCAATCTGGTCTTTCGGAACCTTTCTCAATTTCAGACCAAAAGCCATGTTGTCATATACTGTCATATGTGGATACAGAGCGTAGTTCTGGAATACCATCGCGATATCTCTGTCCTTAGGCTCTACATCGTTAACCATCTTGTCTCCAATCCATAACTCTCCTGATGAGATATCTTCCAGACCGGCTACCATACGAAGTGTTGTTGACTTACCACATCCTGAAGGGCCTACGAAGATGACGAATTCCTTATCTTCAATCTCAAGGTTGAAGTCTTTTACAGCTTCAAATCCGTTCGGATATGTCTTATTAATGTGTTTTAATGATAAACTTGCCATTTTGGGTTTCCTCCATTTGAAATAAATATATTCTTTGTATCTGTGATACCGTCTTGCTTTAAATAAAAGTATATAAAAAAAGTAGCGTTTCGGGTATACTCAAGTTGAACAATTTTTTCACAAAAAATTATACAAGTTGACTAAGGAATTACCTATATACTGGGAAAATCAGCCATTTGCCTGTTATGATAATAATGCCTGATAGATTTCCCTCTTGCCAACGCCCCGGTCTTTCGCCACCTGCTTCATAGCGTCCTTCTTCTCCATCCCCTCGCTCAGATAGAACTCCATATGTTCTTCGATGCTCATTTCCGCCCACTTATCCTGTTCTCCTGCACGAATCTTTGCGCGACTCTTTCCTTCTATTACAATGACACACTCCCCTTTCGGCTCATGCTCCTTATAATATGTAACTGCATCCTCCAATCCCGACGCGAACACCGTCTCGTGCTTCTTCGTCAGCTCGCGGCAAATGGCGACCCTTCGCTCCCCCAGCGCGTCAAGAAGTGTCTCTAACGTCCGCACCAGCCTGTGAGGAGCTTCATACAACACCATAGTCCGGGTCTCCTTATTCATCTCCTCAAGAATCGCCCGCTTCTCCTTCTTATCCGCCGGAAGAAATGCCTCAAACGCAAATCTCCTCGTTGGCAGCCCGGATATGGTAAGCGCTGTCACACACGCCGCCGGGCCCGGAACCGCCGTCACTAAAACGCCGGCCTTACGGCACATCCCAACCAGCTCCTCCCCCGGGTCTGAGATTCCCGGAGTACCTGCATCCGTAATCAGCGCAATATTCTCTCCTTCCAGAAGACGCTCCACCAGCTTCCGCCCCTTCTCAATCTTATTATACTCGTGGTAACTGGTCATAGGAGTCTTTATCTTGAAATGATTCAGAAGCTTAATACTGTTGCGGGTATCCTCCGCAGCAATCAGATCCACTTCCCTGAGAATCCGGATACATCGAAACGTCATATCCTCCAAATTGCCGATTGGCGTCGCACATAAATATAATGTTCCCGGCATGGTAATTTTCTCTCCTCTACTTCTAAATTTTATTACACATCCCCATTTTTGCTTTGCATGCCGTATATCTTAAGCAGCTCCTCCGTATATCTTCCGTCCTTTTCATACACAATTAACGGAGGCTCCACCTTCATTCTGGGATTTCCTCCCTTAAGTCCCTCCACCAGAACCATATTCGGCTCCTTGTCAACATAGGGATGTACCAGCCGCATCCGCTTCGGTTCAATCCTGTACGCCGACATCTTAGCAAGTATCTCCGGCAGACGGAACGGCCTGTGAACCATATAGAACCTCCCTTTAGGTGTCAAAAGCCTTGCGCTCTGCCGAAGCACATCGTCAAGCGTACACAGCGCCTCATGCCTTGCAATATACAAGGCCTCATTCTCATTCTTAAGGCCATGTTCCCCAATCATATATGGCGGATTCACAGTGATAACCTGAAAAGAGGCGGCGCCAAAAAGCTCTGACGCTTTTCGGATATCTCCCGCTGCTATATCAATCTTATCCTCAAGCCTATTATATCTCACGCTCCTGCGGGCCATACTCACGCTCTCTTCCTGAATCTCCAATCCGGTGTAATGCGCTCCCTCATTCTTCGCCTCCAGCAAAATCGGCAGAATACCCGTACCTGTTCCCAAGTCCAAAGCCCGCTCCTGCCTCTTTACCCTCGCAAAAGAAGACAGGAGAACCGCGTCCATCCCAAAACAGAATCTCCCGGGGCTCTGTATAATCCCATACCCCTTAATCTGCAGGTCGTCCAAGCGTTCTCCTTCTTTTATCCATCTGCTCTTCCAATCATCCATAACTCAACTATTCATCATCCAGCTTCGATGCCGCGTTCTTCTCTTCCAGCGCCTTAAGCTCCGCCATCTCCTCCCGGGACAGTCTCATATCCTTCTTTTTTCGTCTCGACTTAAACCGAAGCTCCTTGGCCTTATACTCTCGAATTTCCTTCTCATCATTGTCCAGGGTCACAATTACCTTAACTAGCTGACGCAGCACATTCACCGACTGCACATCGCCTTTCAATCCGTCAGGCGTCGTCACCCGGTCCCCATTAGAGGGCAGGCGGCTGTTCAACTCCTCGTATGTCTCTTCCTCGTTGGTCAGGCAGCACATAAGCCTTCCGCATACGCCTGAAATCTTTGACGGGTTCAGGGATAAATTCTGTTCCTTCGCCATCTTGATAGACACAGGAGCAAACTCTGTCAGATATGTGTTACAGCACAGCGGCCGCCCGCATATACCGATTCCGCCGCGAATCTTCGTCTCATCCCGCACGCCTATCTGTCTTAATTCAATTCTTGTACGGAACACACTTGCCAGATCCTTCACCAGCTCCCGGAAATCAATCCGCCCGTCAGCAGTAAAATAGAACAGCACCTTGTTATTATCAAATGTGTACTCCGCATCGATTAGTTTCATCTCCAGTCCATGCTTACGAATCTTCTCAAGGCAAATGCCGAATGCCTCCTTCTCCTTCTCGCGGTTCTTCTCTTCCTTTCGGATATCATCCTGCGTTGCAATCCGGATAACAGATTTCAAAGGCTGCGTGATTTTATCATCCTCCACATCCTTAGGACCGGTGACCACAGAACCAAACTCCACGCCTCTCGCCGTCTCAACGATGACCTTATCTCCCGTCTTGATTTCATATTTCCCCGGTGCAAAGAAATAAATCTTCCCCGCCGGCCGGAATCTAACTCCTATCACTCTTGTCATTTGATTAATTCTCCTTCATTGTCAGGAACAAAAGCTCCATGACCAACTCAAAATTCACATTCGCCTTTAAGCGCGTCTTAGCCTTATCAAGGCTGCTGATTATCAACTGGATTCCTTCATAAGAGCTCTTCCTCGCCTGCTCCCGGATATCGTCAATCTGATCCTTAAACACGACCGTATCCATATCCTTCGTCGCCTTGTATAACAACACGTCCCGATACCATACGGTTATAATATCCAAATAGTCCGTAATCTCCAGCTTGTATGCCGTGATACCGTTGACAGCCTGTACAATCTCGCTTAACTCCATACTATGGACATGCCTGAGAAGATGTACCGCCTCCTCGCGGATTTCATTAAAATGCTCTGAATTGGCCAGCATAATGGCATGCCCCATGTTGCCCTGGGCAAAAGCAGTACAAAGCTCCGCCTTGTAATCCGGCACTTTCAGTCTCTCCATCAGATACTTCTTAATCAGCTTGTCCTTGATATAACGAAGCCTCAGCATCACGCATCTGGAATTAATCGTGGGAAGAAGAACCTCCGCGTTCTCTGTCAACAGCATAATCACAGCATACTGCGGCGGCTCCTCGATGGTCTTAAGCAGAGCGTTCTGCGCCTGCTGGGTCATAAGGTCGGCATGGTCAATAATATAAACCTTGTAGGGGCCCTGATAAGGTTTTATCATAATAGTATTATTTACCTGTTCCCGGATATCATCCACACTGATTGAATTGGGCTTCTCGTGGGTGACACTGATAATGTCCGGATGATTGCCGGTCTCCGCCTGCCGGCAGGAATGACAGGTATTGCAAGGCTCCGGGCCGCCCTCCTCGCATAGCAGCGTCATAGCGAAAAGGTATGCCAAAAGCTTCTTCCCGGCCCCCCGCTCCCCATTCATAATATATGCGTGGGATACCTGGTCCATCTTTACTGCATTCTTGATATAATTGATTATGTCTTTGTGGCCTACCACATCTTTAAAGCTTCCCATGTTGTATTTCCCCTATCATTTCTTTTAAGCATCTGGTTCCGTCATGATTCAGGATTCTTCTGGTAATCCCATATCTTGCAAGATTCTGCTCGGAATAATCCTCTGAATCTGCAAGAAATCTCCTACAGAGTTCTTTATAGTCAGGGACCTTGCGTACTTCCTCGCGTCCGATGGCTCGTTTCAGGCGTTCTCCGTCCTCCACTTCTATATAAAACGGAATCACGTTCTTCTCTCCGTAGTATTCCCTCATCCTGCCATAAGATTCCAAAGTCCCTATTACAAGATAATCTGCACTCTCAAGCTCTACCTGTCCGTCGTCGACTGTGGCATATCTCCAAATTCCATGTACCGTATTGTATGCCCGCTGCTCAATCACCTTGCCTTGCTTTTCGTATACGTTTAATGTATCCTCCGACACAAAAAAGTATTCTACCCCGTTTCTTTCCCCGTCCCGCATAGGTCTGGTAGTATAGGGGGTAATGGTTCTAAGCTCTGGCAAAGCTTCCTTAAGTTCTTTCAGAAGAGTATCCTTTCCGGAAGAACTCTTTCCCATCATATAGTAGATTCTACCCATGCGCCAAAACCTCAATAGAAAAATCTCTCTTCATACCTTCAATAGAGAATCCCATCTCATAATACCATTGTAACACATTTACCGCCTCTTGTGATACCCTTTCTCCCGGAACAATTAAAGGAATTCCCGGCGGATACAGATATGCATACTCCAAAGACACATATCCCACACTATCCGCCCACCGGCAAAATTCCGTCTGATGCTCTCCCGATTCATGAAAATGTTCCCGCATCTCTTCTATTTTCGAACTATTATATACCACATCAGGCGACGGAAGGCAAGAAATATCTGCTTTTTTCTTCTGACAGCTTATTCCGGACCATTCTCCACTGTCTATCTCTTTCAATGCGCCGGCAAGCCTCTCAAAACCTTCCTGTGTATCCCCAACTGACGTCATGGCCAGAACGTACTCACCGGCCGCCATCTCCATCTGAAGATGGTAATCTTCCAACAGAATATGAGAAAGCTGTCTGCCGGTAAGTCCTGTATTTCCCGCGGAAATAACCAGCTTTGAAGGGTCAGCTCCTTCATTCCCAATCAGCTTCAATCTCCTAAGTCCGGCCAGCTCCTCTCTAAGCTCCCGCAGTCTCCCGGCATAAGGCACAAACAACTCCTCCCGCCGTTTTTCCAGAAGGTCAACACAGGAATCGATACTCGCCATCAACACATAAGAGGGGCTGCTGCTCTGGAGCATATGAAGATACCTGCGCACCTTCCCGCGCCTGACAAGATTTCCATTCATATGGAGAAGGGCGGTCTGAGTCAGGGATGGAAGGGTCTTATGCAGACTATGGATAACGATATCCGCACCTTTCCTGTTAGAATTTTCGGGGAAATAGGGATGAAACCCAAAATGGGCTCCATGGGCTTCGTCAACAATAAGAGGAATCCCTCTCTTATGAACCTCCCCGGCTATTGCCTCCACGTCTGACACCACGCCTTCATAAGTCGGCGACACAATCACGGCCGCATGAATCTTCGGATTCTTCTTTAACGCTTCTCTGACATCCTCTGCGGAAACTTCGGTATTCATCCCCACAGACGCATGAAATCCCGGTGTCAAATACACCGGGTTCAATCCATACATCTCTATTGCATGATACACTGACTTGTGGCAATTTCTTGCCACAAGAATGGTATCACCTCTGTCTGTCACACCTGCAATGGCGCTTAGTATTCCTACGCTGCTTCCATTAACGAGAAAATGTGTCTCCTCTCCATGGTACACCCTGGCTGCCCGTTCCTGTGCGCTTTTCAGAATCCCCTCCGCATGGTGCAGGTCGTCAAACCCGTCAATCTCCGTAATGTCAATAGCATATGGCGGCTCCGTCCCTAACATATTAAGCCGCCTTTTATGCCCCGGCATATGGAAACCATAGTAATCCGACCTTCCATACTCTGCCAGCCTGTCATATAAAGTAAGCATTATAACCTCTTAAGAAGCTCTTCTCTCTCCTTCTCAAATCCCGGTTTTCCAAGCAGTGCAAACATATTCTTCTTATAGCTCTCTACTCCCGGCTGATTAAATGGATTCACACCCAAAATATATCCGCTTACGCCGCATGCAAACTCGAAGAAATAGAAGAGCTGTCCCAGTGAATACTCGTCCTGCTTCGGAATCTTAACAACCAGATTCGGAACATTTCCGTCTGTATGAGCAAGCATGGTTCCGTTCATTGCGCTCTTATTGACAAAATCTACGGTCTTTCCGGTCAGATAATTCAATCCGTCCAAATCAACCGGCTCTTCTTCGATTACAATCTCTTCTGTAGACTCTTCCACATTAAGCACCGTCTCGAACATGATACGGTTTCCATCCTGAATAAACTGTCCCATAGAGTGAAGATCTGTAGTAAGGTCAACTGACGCCGGATAGATTCCTTTCTGGTCCTTACCTTCGCTCTCGCCGTAAAGCTGTTTCCACCACTCAGATACATAGTGAAGACTTGGCTCATAATTGGCAAGAATCTCAATCGCCTTACCTTTCCGCAGAAGAATATTACGGATAGCTGCATAGATTACTGCATCATTCTCCTCATAGGCATCCTCAAGCGCATGTTCTCTTGCATCTGCCGCGCCCTCCATCAGCTTGTCAATATCAGCGCCGCTTACTGCAATCGGAAGCAGACCCACTGCCGTTAAAACAGAGAAACGGCCTCCTACATCATCTGGGACAACAAATGTCTCATATCCTTCTTCTGTCGCCAGATTCTTAAGCGCTCCTCTTGCCTTATCTGTGGTTGCGTAAATTCTCTTAGCCGCCCCGTCTTTACCGTACTTCTTCTCCAACATTCCCTTAAAGATACGGAAAGCAATCGCCGGCTCAGTGGTTGTTCCGGACTTTGAAATGATATTTACCGAGAAATCCCTGTCTCCAATCACATCCGTCAAATGCTTCAAATATGTGCTGCTGATGCTGTTTCCTACAAAATAAATCTCTGGTGTCTTGCGGACTTCCTTTGATACCATATTATAGAAATTATGACGCAGAAATTCAATCGCTGCCCTTGCGCCAAGATAAGAGCCTCCAATACCGATTACGAGAAGAACCTCTGAATCTCCCTTAATCCTCTCTGCAGCTTCCTTGATTCTTGCAAACTCTTCCTTATCGTAGTCCACAGGAAGATCAATCCATCCAAGGAAATCATTCCCTGCGCCTTCTCTTCCAAGAAGTTCTGCTTTCGCATTCTCTGCAATCTTCTTCATGGATTCAATCTCATGATCTGAAATAAATGTTTTTGCTTTAGAATAATCAAATGTAACTCTGCTCATATTAGGGCTCCTTCCTTCTACATGGGAAATCCCCGTAAGGCAGATTTCCCACTCATTAATGGTATTTTTATACATCTATTATTCTACCAAATCAGCCAGCTATAATCAAGCCATAAACTCTTCGAGTATTCTCCGAATCACAACATCCCGGTTCACCTCTTCCTCAACTTTTTCTTTCTTCGGGATTCTCTCCTTCTGTAAAGCCTGCCGTCCTTTTGCGTGTCTGGAATTTGAAGGATCCGGCGATTCGATTACGATTGTCTCCGCAGCTTCTCTGGAAGCTTCCGGTACGGGAATCTCTACAATATTCTCCTTGCGTTTCTCCCGGCTTTTCGGCGCCTCTATTTCCACCGGCTCTTTCTGCCTTGTCTCCGGCGTCCGAAATGTGCTGACTCCCTCGTTTTGCCCCGGTTCTGGCATCTGAAATGTATTGATTCCCTCGCTTTGTCCTGTTTCCGGCATCCGAAATGCGTTTGCTACCTCCTCCACTCTTAAATCAGCCGTTCTAAATGCATTGACTGCATCATCCCTTTCGATTTCATGGGCATTGAAAGCCGTCTCCCCTGCCTTCAATTCTGCTGCCAGAAATGCGCTTACTGCACTTTGTCCCTGTGAAGGCTCATGCTTTCTCGCCGCATATAATTGCTCCCCTGCCTGTTCAAGATTTCTCACTGCGGACAAGTCTTCCGCAGTCTCCTTCTTCCTCACCGCATATGTATCCGCTGCTTTTCCCTGACCTTCTGCCGGCATAACTCCAAACTCCCCTGAGTTTCCATCCTGCGCCAATACTTTAATCTCCTTCTGATAAGATTTCTCAAATCTGTGCCGGCACACATTTTCCAGAAAATCCACCATATAATTCCGAATCGCTTCTAACTGGTACTTTTCATCCGTCAAAAGATGGACCAAATACACAAACGCCGCAAGTCCTCCTCCGACTGCTCCTGTTTTCCACACCAAATCGTTCATTCCGTTTATGCTGTATTCAAGTCCTGCACCCGCTGCTCCGGCCAGCAGGCATAACGCTGCCGCCGCTTTCTCCATTCTTCTCCAACTGTGGAGCCGCAGACCCAATACCTTGTATTCATACAAGTACTTATCCACAAATACTCTCACATTTTCTACTTTGTCGCTGACCATGCTGGCGTGTTCAAATTTGGCACGTACCAGACGCATCAGCGGATGGGTGCTTTTATTCATATTTCCCGCTGCACGTACCAAACGTTTCAAAGCGACATTGACAATAAATTTACTCATAATCCCTACTGCTGTCAGGATTCCCATTAGCACGACTATCATGTGCCTGTCCAACATTGTTTCTAACATAAAAAGCCCTCCTTCTGAATAGAATTATAACTGAAATTCCAAAGGAGAGCTCAAAAATCGTTCTACAGATTCCGCACTCCGGAATGGGGGAATCTGTCATTTGCCAAGGGTTTGTGAAACCTGTTGTCTCTATATTATTGTCAATAATTCCTTCACAAGCCTTACGCTGTGGGCGATTGCCTGCCGTTCAAACGTAGGGTAATCTACGCTGGCGCTATTGTCAGCTTTGTCCGAAATGGCGCGTATTATGACGTACGAAACTTGATTCAGATACGCTGCCTGG
>CATLIP010000089.1 GCA_949957035.1 uncultured Lachnospiraceae bacterium | reverse complement strand
ATATTCCGAAGGTCTGGACAGAGGCGTTGGACGAAGAGACTTTGAGCCATCAGGCCATGGCGGATGAAGAGGTTGGGATTACAGATGTGATTTTCTATTCGAATGTTCTGGTTGGAAATGAGTATACAGTGAAAGGCATGCTTATGGATTCCGAGACGGGAGAGAAGCTGAAGGACGACCATGGGGAACCGGTTACGGGAGAAGCGTCATTTGTGGCGGAAGAGACCGAAGGGGAGATTCCGGTGGAATTTTCTCTTAGCGCGGCTTCCCTTGGGGGGAAGACGGCTGTGATTTTTGAAACTCTGGAATATGAGGAGACTCCCGTCGCCAGCCATGAAGATTTGCAGGAAACGAAGCAGAGTATTTATTTTCCGCTGATCAAGACGAGTGCGAAGGATAAGGCGGACGGTGACAAGGAGCTGTTGATTCAGGATACGGTGACGATTACAGATGAAGTGGAATATCAGAATTTGATTCCGGGGACAGAATACCGCGTGGAAGGCAGGGTTATGGACAAGAAGACAGGAGAGGTATTGTTAATTGAAGGCGAGCCTGTGACGGCAGAACGTGTATTTAAGGCAGAAAAAACGTCGGGCAGTATTGAGGCAGACTTTACCTTCCTAAGTAAAGGACTGGGAGAGAAGGAATTGGTAGTCTTTGAGAAACTCTATATGACGGAGAATGAGGAAGAGGTTGCGGCCCATGAGGATTTGGAAGATGAGAATCAGACGGTGAAGCTCTTAAAGAAGCCGAGTCCGTCAAGGTCTCCGAAGACGGGGGATGAATCTATGGGGAGACTCTGCGTTTGTCTGGCGCTGGCTGCGGCCGGAGGCGCTGCCCTTATACAAAGTATAGAAAGAAAGCGCCGCCGAAGAAAGTAGAAAAGTTCATAACAGGAAGCCGGGAATCAAGAATATTTTGGCTCCCGGCTTCTAAAACCAAGTGATTTTCGGCAAAAATATAAAAAATAAAAATATCTGCCGCAATTATATTGATAAGCCCTTGAAAAGAGGGTATACTGCTTTCATATCTATCATAGTGGAAGAAACATTTTGATTCAGAAAGGCGGTACAGGTATGGTATATATCAAACGGCACATGGAGGAAACTGTCATACAAATGAGTAAAAGTTTTCCTGCAATACTGCTCACAGGTCCAAGACAGGCGGGTAAGACAACGATGCTGCGTAAGTTGGCAGAACAGGAGAACAGAAGTAGGGATTATGTTACATTGGATGATTTGAATGAGCGGAGTATGGCAAAGAATGATCCGGCATTGTTTCTTCAGATACATCAGCCGCCGATTCTGATTGATGAAGTACAGTATGCGCCGGAGCTGTTTCCGTATATTAAAATCTATATAGATAAGCGTCATACACCGGGAGATTTTTGGATGACAGGTTCTCAGGTATTTCATATGATGCGCGGCGTCAAGGAGTCGCTTGCAGGCAGAGTAGCACTCCTGCATATGTCACCCTTGTCTCAGCGGGAAATACTCGGCATGCCATGTATGCCGTTTGTAACCGATTTTGATACGCTGTTATCGGAAAGTAAAACCATAAAACCAATGTCTGTACAGGAGATATTCGAGCGGTTATGGAGAGGGTGTATGCCGGGGATGCCGTCCGGCGACCCAAAGAAGCGGAATGTTTATTATTCTTCCTATCTTTCAACCTATGTGGAAAGAGACGTAAGGGAATTGTCGGGCTCAACAGATGCATTGAAATTTTTGAGCTTTGTCATTGCGGCGGCAGCCAGGGCAGGTCAGATGCTCAATTATAACTCCATTGCCGAGGATGCAGACATAGACCAGGCAACGGTAAAGGATTGGATCCATATACTAGAGACTCTGGGTATTATCTTTCTGCTACACCCATATTCTAACAATGTGCTAAAGCGTACGGTGAAGACCCCGAAACTATACTTTTATGATACGGGATTGATATGTTACCTTACAAAATGGAGCAGCCCGGAAGTGGCAATGAACGGGGCGATGAATGGGGCGTTACTTGAGAATTATGCGGTTTCTGAGATTGTAAAGGGGTATCAGAATATGGGGCAGGATTCATTCCTTTACTATTACCGGGACCGCGACGCCAAAGAAATTGATTTGCTTATGGAGCGAAACGGAATGTTATGCCCTTTGGAGATTAAGAAGACGGCGACGCCGGAACGAAAACTGACGAAGGTATTTCAGGTAATTGAGAAATCCCCGCTTAAGCGTGGAACAGGGGCAATACTGTGTATGGCGGATAAGTTCAGCGCATTTGACAGAGATAATCTGATTGTCCCAATCTGGATGCTCTGAAAATTTTTACTTCTGGAAGTAATTCATTATAGACAGAACACAAATCTTCAAGTACAATAGTGGTTGTGAGAAAAACAGAGTTCACTCTGTAATTATGATTTGCCGGATACAATCATTTCTCCGGCGGAGTATAAGAAAGGAAGACGGAAGATGAGTAACCTTACAGAAATCAGATGGCATGGCCGCGGCGGGCAGGGCGCTAAGACTGCTGCGCTGCTTCTGGCAGACGTGGCGTTCCAGACAGGGAAATACGTCCAGGGTTTCCCGGAATACGGACCAGAGCGTATGGGTGCGCCCATTACGGCATACAACCGAATCAGTGACACGCAGATTCGCGTACATTCCAATATCTACAACCCCCAGTATGTAGTAGTGGTAGACGAATCTCTGTTGGAAGCGGTAGACGTTACCAGCGGCCTTAAGAAAGACGGTGCAATCCTTATCAATACCTCGCGTCCAAAGGAGGATATTATCCCGCACCTGAAAGGGTATGAAGGAAAGGTCTATACCATTGACGCACACAAGGTATCCATGGCTTCGATGGGCAGATATTTCCCGAATACTCCGCTTCTGGCAGCAATCGTCAAGGTAGCGGATATTATGGACGAAGAGACATTCTTAAGAGAGATGCGCGCATCCTTTTCCCATAAGTTTGCCAGCAAACCAGAGGTTATCGACGGCAACATGGCGGCTCTTAAGATGGCGCTTGAGGAGGTGCAATAATGACTGATATTACGAAATTAGGGGTAAAGGCGACGTGGAAGGACCTAACGGAAGGTATGGTGATTGCAGGGGCAGGGACGTCCAAGGAGTTTCATACCGGCGAATGGTCCACAGACAAGCCAGTATTTATAGAGGATAAATGTAAACAGTGCCTTCTGTGTACGCCGGTCTGTCCGGATAGCTGTATTCCGGTAAAGGATGGCAAAAGAGGCGAATTTGACTATGCTCATTGTAAGGGGTGCGGCATCTGTGTGAAGTCATGTCCCTTTGGGGCAATCACGATGGAAGGGGTGGAGTAAGATGGCAAAAAGAGACCGTTTATCAGGAAATGAAGCGATTGCAATCGCATTAAGACAGATTAATCCGGATGTATTTCCGGCATTCCCCATTACTCCTTCGACCGAGATACCCCAGTATTTCGCATCCTTTGCTGCAAATGGGCAGGTAGACACAGAATTTATTCCTGTAGAGAGTGAGCACAGCTCCATGAGCGCTGCAATCGGCGCGTCTGCGGCAGGCGCAAGAAGCCTTACCGCCACCTCCTCCTGCGGGCTTGCCTATATGTGGGAAGAATTATACATAGCCGCGTCTAATCGTCTGCCGCTGGCCTTAGCGCTGGTAAACCGCGCACTGTCAGGACCGATTAATATTAACTGCGACCATTCAGACAGCATGGGTGCAAGAGACGCGGGATGGATTCAGATTTATGCGGAGAATAATCAGGAGGCCTACGATAATATGGTACAGGCATACCGCATTTCTGAGCATAAGGATGTGAGACTTCCAATCATGATTTGCCAGGACGGTTTTATTACCAGCCATGCGGTAGAGAATATGGAATTGTTAGAAGACGGCGAGGTAAAGAAATTTGTGGGAGAATATGAGCCTGAGAACTATCTTCTGAATCCGGACTGTCCTATGGCGGTGGGCCCTTATTCCATCACAGACTACTATATGGAAGCAAAACGTAATCAGGCGGAAGGCATGAAGCATGTGGAGCGTGTTGTCTTGGAGGTGGCGAAGGAATTTGCAAGGATTTCAGGCAGAGAATATGGGTTATTCGAGGCGTATCATATGGAAGACGCCGAGTATGCCGTAGTGATGATTGGCTCGGCGGCAGGCACGACAAAGGATGCCGTCGACGCCTTAAGAGCACAGGGAGAGAAGGTTGGACTTTTAAAGATTCGCCTCTATCGACCCTTCCCGGCAGAAGCAATCGCAGAAGCCCTGACAGGAGTGAAGGCTGTTGCCATTATGGATCGGGCAGAGGGTTATACAAACCATGGCGGTCCTCTTGGCGCAGATGTGATGTCTGCATTATACAGAGCGAAGTCTGAGGCTTTGGCAGTGAATTATATCTATGGACTTGGCGGGCGAGACGTGCGGGTGGAAGATATGGAAGGTGTATTTGCAACCCTGAAACAGATAGATAAGGATGGCGACGCAGGCGAGACGTATCGTTATCTGGGAATCAGAGAATAGGGGGGACAAAAGATGGGTTATAATTTCAAAGAGACGATGAGTAAACCGGAACGTCTGGCTCCGGGTCATAGAATGTGTGCAGGATGCGGCGGAACGATTGCAGTAAGAAACGTACTGCGGGGGCTTCATGAAGGAGATAAGGCTGTAATCGGAAATGCCACCGGCTGTCTGGAGGTATCTACATTTACCTACCCATATACAGCATGGGAGGACAGCTATATTCATAATGCATTTGAAAATGCAGGAGCTACCTTAAGCGGCGTGGAAGGCGCATATAAAGCCCTTAAGAGAAAAGGGAAATTAGACGAGACATATAAGTTTATTACGTTCGGGGGCGACGGCGGGACTTACGACATTGGTTTCCAGTCCTTGTCAGGCGCTATGGAGCGGAATACGGATATGGTGTACGTCTGTTATGATAACGGGGCGTACATGAATACGGGGATTCAACGTTCCTCTGCGACGCCTATGTATGCGGATACTACAACCACTCCCGTAGGAAGCGCAAGCAACGGAAAGCCGCAGAACAGAAAGGATTTGGCGGCGATTATTGCTGCTCACGATATTCCTTATGTGGCGCAGACTACATTTATCCAAAACTTCAAGGACCTTCATTTAAAGTCTGAGAAAGCAATCTATACGCCGGGAGCAGCTTTCTTAAATATCATGGCTCCGTGTCCGAGAGGATGGCGGTACAATACGCCTGATATTATGGAAATCTGTAAGCTAGGTGTGGAGACTTGCTATTGGCCGCTGTTTGAGGTGGCGGAAGGCAGGTGGATTCTAAACTACGAGCCGAAGAAGAAGCTGCCCATTGAAGATTTCCTGAAACCTCAGGGCCGTTTTAAACATTTATTCAAGAAAGGAAATGAATATCTGATAGAAGAATTTCAGAAGGAAGTGGACCGCAGATGGGAAGAGCTTAAATTCAGATGTTCAAGAGGATAAGGATAGGGTGAAGAGAGAAAAGTTTGGGTCACGTATGGGATTTATCCTGGTATCTGCCGGGTGTGCCATCGGAATAGGAAATGTATGGAAGTTTCCCTATATGTGCGGAGAATTTGGCGGTGCGGCGTTTATACTCATTTATCTGGCGTTCCTTTTGATTCTGGGAATACCTGTCATGGTCTGTGAGTTTGCGGTAGGAAGAGGAAGCCGAAGGAGTGTGGCGGCAAGCTTTGAGAAGCTTGAGCCTGTCGGGAGCCGTTGGCATGTGACGAAATGGATTGGCGTAGTGGGATGTTACCTGCTCATGATGTTCTACACCACGGTGGGCGGCTGGATGATGTACTATTGTTACCGCAGCATCAAAGGAGAATTTGCAGGCGCATCCTCTGAGGCAGTGGCAGAAGGCTTCTCGGATATGCTGGGGAATGTGAGCGTCATGACGTTTTGGACTGTCTTAATCTGTGTCATAGGTTTTGCGGTCTGTTATTTTGGGATACAAAAGGGGATTGAGCGGGTTTCAAAGGTGATGATGTCTGCGCTTCTCATTATTATGGTAGCATTGGCAGTTCACTCCGTTTTTCTGAAAGGAGCCGCAGCGGGAATCCGCTTCTATCTGGTTCCGGATTTTGCAGGGATGAAGGAAATCGGCATAGGAAATGTGATTTTTGGAGCAATGAGTCAGGCGTTCTTCACCCTTTCTATAGGAATTGGGGCAATGTTGATTTTCGGCAGCTATATCGGAAGAGAGAGGAGCCTTACCGGAGAAGCCATCAGTATTACGGCGTTGGATACCTTTGTGGCATTGATGGCAGGTTTCATCATCATTCCGTCCTGCTTTGCCTTCGGTATTGAGCCGGGAGCAGGGCCAAGCCTGATTTTTATTACAATACCGAATATATTTGCCCAGATGCCGGCCGGACAGGTGTGGGCGGCCTTGTTCTTTCTGTTTCTGACGTTTGCGGCATTTACGACGATTGTGGCTGTGTTCGAGAATATTATCTCTTTTGCCATAGATTTGCTTGGCTGGTCCAGAAGAAAGAGTGTGCTGGTGAATGTGGTCCTGCTTATTGCTTTAAGTATGCCATGCGTATTGGGATTTAACGTCTTATCCGGCTTTGAGCCGTTAGGCGCAGGAACGAATATTATGGACTTGGAGGACTTTATTGTGTCCAATAACCTGCTTCCCCTTGGGAGTCTGGGATATGTCCTGTTCTGTACCAGAAAAAACGGGTGGGGATGGGAGGATTTCCTCGAAGAAGCCAATGCGGGAGAAGGGATTGGTTTCCCGCGCAGGTTGAGGGGATATGTTTCCTATGTGCTTCCGCTGATTATTATTGTCATTTATCTAAAGGGATATTATGACAAGTTCGTCGGAATGGGAACGGCGGCGCTTGTGGGATGGATGGCGGCGGCAATTCTGTTCTTAGGGTTCGTCTTATTCTGTGCCGGGGCAAAATCAGGGAAGGAATGATATTCTTTCCCTGAAAATATAAAAGAAAGAGGGGCTGTCAAGAAATACAGCAGTTCATGACAGCCCCCTCGCTTTAACTGTTAAACAGGTAATTATCTTAACACTTTCAGATTAAAGATTCAAATCTACATATCCGATTTCCAGTCCCTGTTCACTGAAAATATTATCGCCTTGAAAATTCAGATATAATTTATCCAGTTCATCCTCATTGACTACCCATGCCAGATGTACTGTTGCACTTTCGCCGGGTTCAATTTTGGGTATATAATTTTTATTAAGATGTCCGCCAAAGACGTCAGAGTAGCACATCTCGCCGCCTACGCCGATATGTTCATTCTCCACGTAATCACAGGTATCGTCAGTGCGGTCGAGGATCCTAAAGACGTCGCCGTCTTGGACAACAGGAATGAGAGAAGCCATATACCAGGCGTCGTAGAGGGTATCGCTGGTATTATTGGTATATTCTACAGTGGCATACACCAGTTTTACAGGTACCTGTTCTGTACGTACAGTCTCAGAGAGTGTATTGATTCCGTCTCCCAACTTTATGTACTTCAAGGTATCGCTGGTCAGTTTCCCGTCTGCGCCGATAAGTTTTCGCCAGTCCTCATGAATTTCTTCATCTTCGGTTAAAAGTGAAAGGTCGTCTGCAACCTGGACGTCTGTGACGGAGGCTTCAAGCTGTATCCTTGTGTCGCTGCCGTCGTCTAAAGAGCTTGGAACGTCAAACTTGTCTCCAATCTGGTGGACGGTCATGTCAGACACATTGGCTTCTGTAAAATAGTACTCGTCTTCAGGAGGTACGTCCGTATCTTTATCCTCTGTCTGGTTCATGGAATCTACAAGCTCACTGAAGCGTGGGAGCCCCTCCGAGGAAATTTTATTTCCGGTTGGAAGCAGTTCAATGTTTTCGGCAATCTTTATCAGTTCTTTTTTATCCGCATGCCCCCACGCAGTTACAGAGAGTATCCGGTCTAAGTCGTCGTACAGGATATAGAGCTTTTCTTTTTTCCATGTCTGGTCTTCCGAATGTGTTTCACATAGATAGAGGGCCTCATGACCCTTGACGGAAAGATTCTCAGAATCTTTTATAAAAGATACAGACAGAGGGTCTTTTGTATCAATGAGCATCGGCTCGTCTATATAATAACCAACCTCGCTGTTTTCAGGGTTTACATAGTAATGCTCCTCCTGTCTGTAAGAAGCTTGCTGGAATCCTTCCGGAATATAATTTACCCTCATCTCAATCTCTTTAACCTTGTCAGGCAGAGCTTCTTTAGAAGAGATGTGAAGATTTGCCTGATGCTTATGTTCCTTTTCTAAATGCATCTGATAGATTTTATTAGCGGCAAATCCCGTTCCGCCGATACAAAGCAGCGCCGCCGCAGCAATAGCCGCAATTTTTTTAAGCGGCAGTGCTTTTTTGTGAATCACATGGAAGGAAGGGGAAGAGTCTGTCTGGCCCTTATTGTTTAGTGAATGTAAGGTATCTTCTATGCGGTTTTTCACCGTATCCGGTGTGTGTGTATTCCTGTAAACGTCCCGTATCATTTGTTCATTTTGTTTATCTTTCATATGATTTCAAGACCTCCTTTCGTCCTCTTGACAACCGTTGCTTCACTGTGTTCTCTGAAATTTCAAGAATGTGGGAAATCTCACGCACTGTATAGCCGTCGCCATAGTATAACGCCATTACCATTCGGGTTCCTTCGCTTAATTTTTGTATCATTGATAAGAACATAATGTTTTCCTCTACATTTTCCACATAAGGCTCAGGAATTTGTTCTAAAGACTCTGTTGGATGTTTTTTGCGCAGGATTTCGTTACATTTATTAATCAGAATCCGTATCATCCATGTCTTAAAATATTTCGGCTCCCTTAAGGTCTAGAGCTTTTCCCACCCTGCCAAAAGCATTTCCTGAATGGCGTCTGCCGCGTCTTCGTCGTTGTAAAGCCTGCTTCTGGCAATTCGGTAAAAGGAATCCTGATGAATACGGATTAACTCCCCGTATGCCTTTGTATCCTTTTGCTGTGCCTGTTTTACCAAATTAATCATATGTACTGTCTCCATATCCTGGTTTTGGTTCATTTATAATAGCTATTATACAGATTAGATGTACATAGAGACAGAAAAGGTGACAAGTTTCTGATATGATTTTTGATATGTTTTTCCTAAAATCGGTTGACTTCACGTAAATCTCATGGTATAGTCAGTACAAATAGAAAGAATTGTATACAAATCATTATTTTGTATACAAATTTAAAATTAAGGAAGGTGTTTGAAATGAAATTAGGATTCATCGGAACCGGCAATATGGCTTCAGCCATCATGGGTGGAATTATTAAGAAACAGATTATCCCGGCGGAGGAGATCATCGGAGCGGATTTATTTGCACCGGGAAGGGAGAAGGTTAAGTCACAGTTTGGAATCCACGTAACCGACAGCAACAAAGAGGTGGTTGAGAAAGCAGAAGTAATCGTATTATCCGTAAAGCCCCAGTTCTATGCAGACGTCATTCATGAGATTCGGAACGAGATTCGGGACAATCAGATTGTGATTACCATTGCGCCGGGAAAGACCCTTGCGTGGCTTGCAGAGCAGTTTGGCAAGGATGTAAAATTGGTTCGTACAATG